>NZ_CP057148.1:0-252642 GCF_013816515.1 Citrobacter sp. RHB35-C21 | reverse complement strand
CGTCAGCTTTCCAGTCGACGGCTGATTGAAGTCGGGAATAGCGTCCTTGAAAAGAAGAACTTCATTCGAGTTCATCGTGTGGATCCCCCAGTTTTATTGTTATTTTCCGGGTATCTTGGAATGCCCAGTCCGGGCGAATGTATCACGGTGATTTTTATTGATCATGAGAAATAGGGGTCATTTAGTCCCCATTTATCGGGTATTGGTTTTTATTTGTACTAAATCAATACGTTATTTCAGAGATGAATCGGATAAATGTCGTTGACATCAAATTTTTGATCTGCTGCCAGTGTGGACAAAAAATGAATACCGATCACCTATTTTTGAGATTTGTTACGTATGATTATGTTTTTATTTGATGTTTTCATTAGCACAGCAGATGTTGATAATTAAGTTCCTTTCCCCTTCCAATCCCACCGTTATTCCCTTTGAACACCACCAGCTACCAGGCTAACCCCACCGACAGCCCTTCAGAGCTCACTTTTTTCCCTCTCAACCCCACCGGGGCAGGTCTTCAGAGCTTACCAGCTGCGGGTTTGCGGGAGCGGGGATCTTTTTGGTTCTATTTGGTCTTAATCTGGATCGATCTGTTGATCTACCCGGTGGATATGTGGATTAGTTGAGTCACGTCCTTGTTACTCGGTTGCTTAAATTTGGCCACTACGAACTGTCTCAATACCACTCTGAACAACATCCCAGTTGATACCGATATCACCATCGTGAGTTCGGTCTATCAACGCTAAGGTCGACTCAGCTTCGCTAGCTGAAACCTGCGGCATGTTTCGGTCTATTGCTAACTCCTGAACATCAGACTTGTACCAGACACGGACTAGCACCTTTTCGTCAGGGTTCATTTTTTGCAGCTTTGCGATAATTTCTTTTGCAGTTGCGTACATGTGAGTGCCTCTTATCGTTTTGTTTACACAATCAGTAAAGCACCGAGTCAGTAGCTGACGAAGGCAAAAAAGATACTTTTCCACAGGACAGTTCCAATAAAGAGATCCCAAAGGTGCAACGGAGTACAAAAGAGATCCCTGTACGCTGCAAGCCGCATGGTTACTGGGCTCAAGGGCATTTTATGACAATGGTAATGACTTTTTTGACATTGGTAATGATTAAAATGACATTGGTAGTGACTATTTCGACGTTAGTAGTGAGTATTTGTGACAATGGTAGTGAGTTTTATTGTGTGATCTGAAGGTATAACTCTTAAAGAGTTTTGAGTATATTTCTATTATAATTCATATAGATACCATCTATCACCTGTATGATGAAACAAAATTATTAAAATCTTATCCACTGTTTTCTATACGCATTTTCCTTTCATGCCCGTACATATTTTCGACAATTTAGCTATTCGATGTTGATTTAACTCGAAGAGAGAATTTATCCCCATTTTCCACAAGGTAGTTCCAATAATTAGTACCTTACGAGTTCCCATAGATCACAAGAGATCCCCGCAGCTCGGAAGCCAGACGGCACAAGGCCTGGAAGCCAATCGGTGACAACGGTAGTGATTATTTTGACATTGGTAGTGAGTTTTTTAACGGTAGTAGTGAGTTTTTTGACAACGGTAGTGATTGCGGCGACAATGGTAGTGATTTTTTAAAGGATCTTTTTCACCGGAATTGATCCTTTGTTGATAAACTACGTATGTATTTGTTTTTATGTGAATTTCAGAGTTTTATATTTAGTCGTGGCGTTTTTTTAGCCTGGACTTATGCACAATCTGAGATCGTCGCAGAGATCCCTTAAGTGACACTGAGGGCTTTGGGCGATAGTATTCAATAATCTGTTGATTAATACAGTCGATAAACCACTATGACCAATGAGAAAGATTCTGAGCAGCAAGGCCAGATGGTTACCAGGGCTTTCTCTGTAACAGAGAGAGAGACAGGTAAAGAAATTATTTTACGTCCTAATAGCAGCAGGACGGTTCAGTCTATCGCGCTCATGCGCCTTGGGTTGTTTGTGCCATCACCAAAAAGCGTTGGCCGTCAGAGTCGTGAATACAAAACTGTTGGCTTTGATGCCACGAAAGAACTACAGACACTTTCTTTGATGGAGAGCGAGGGTTTCACCAATATCTCGATCGTGGGTCAGCGCCTCGATATGTCTGTTGACTTCAAAACGTGGATGGGAATCATCCGAACGCTAGCTAACCATCCGATTGATAACGATAAGATCAGCCTCAAATTTACTGAGTTTCTGAAGCTCTGTAACCCTGAAAATTATCGTTCCTCTACCGCATCCCGTAAGCGTATCGACGCGTCGTTACGCAGGCTGGCATCCGTGATGTTGTCCTTCACCAGCACCCACTCGTCAAAGGTGTATACGACGCACCTGGTGCAGTCTGCCTTGCTTGACCCGGACTCTGATCAGGTAGAGCTACAGATAGACCCTAAGATATTCGAGTTGTATCAGTACGACCACAAGGTTTTGATGCAGCTGAAGGCTATCAAGGAACTGGCGAAAAAAGAGAGCGCACAGGCGCTTTACACGTTCATTGAGTCACTTCCACCAAATCCAATCCCGATCTCCTTAACGAGACTTAAGAACCGATTAAATCTTAAGACCCGTGCCAACAGCCAGAACGCCACAGTACGTAAGGCATTGGAGGAGCTGGCATCCATTGGTTACCTTCAGTACACCGAAGTAAAAAAAGATGGGAAGGTTTATTTCCAGATCCACAAACGCGATCCTGATTTGAATCTGAACAATATCCAACCACCACCTGATGGTGATGGCGAGGGTGATGAGGAGAACAATGGCACGTCGGGTAAAAATAATGGTGAGCCACTGGAAGGTGAATTGTGCCCACCAGATGAGCCCATTGATGGGGATGAAACGTTAACCATCCATGACTTAACAGCTGAAGAACTTCACTACATTCGCAGCCTTAGAAGCCAGAAAAAGAACAATCCCGCCAGCTAGCATTCCCTCCGGGCTGTCAGATGACGGCCTGGAACCCTCCCTCCCTGCACATCGTCAGAGAATCCTGTTTAGCTTAATGACAACGGTATTGAGTGACGCGGTCACTACTGTTGTCATTGCGGGGTGACCACTCATGACAATGGTAATGAGACTAGATAGCTCACTACTGTTGTCATCATCGACATCTCTCCAGACCAGCTTCTCAGGGAAGGTCTTACACCGCTCACTACCATTGTCGGAATCGCCGGTACAGACAAATCGCTGATACCCATGACACCATGACATCGGCAATGAGTCTTGGCAGCTCACTGCTGTTGTCATCATCGACAACTCTCCAGAGCAGCTTCTCGGAGAAGACCTCATACCGCTCACTACCATTGTCGGCATCGTCAGTACGGATTTATCGCTGATTCCCATGACACAATGACAACGGTAATGAGTGATTTGACTCACTACCGCTGTCATTTGCTCCCGGCGCATTTGAATGACCACTGTATTGACTAAGAATACTCACTACCGTTGTCATTCATGATTCAGACCAAGTTCTTACTGCTCCACCAGCACAATGACAACGGAAATGAGTTCTGTTGGTCATTACCGTTGTCATATGCATTCCAGGTTAATCAGGCCTTTCAGGTAGCTATGGTAAGGATTCACTCGCCGTACTGTCTGCTCGTACTTGAGGGGCGGGATGAATGACCGTGGTAGTGACCGCGTCACTCCCTGTCGTTGTCGTTGTATGAATACATGGCCTGTCGGTGACAATGGAAATGAGTCCAACCGCTGTCGTAGCTAACCTGATTGGTCAATGACAATGGATGTGATTTTTTCAAGTCTCTACCATTGTCATCGTTTCCAAGTACATTTCAGTGGGGTCGTTCCGGCGATGACGAATCAAGTGAGTGCGGGATCACAACCATTGTCGAGGCACAACTTGCCGGTTGTAGCCATACCGAACGCTGCGACAACGATAGTGATCTCGATCACTCATTACCGTTGTCACCAGGCGGATGGTGAAGCACCAGAATCACTACTGTTGTCATCTAACATTCTGCTACCCATGCAACCAATGACGATGGTAGTGAGCAACGCCGTCTACTTGCTGTATATAGGGATAGTATGATGAGCCATAACAATGGTAATGACTCACTACCATTGTCATAGTTCCTGTACTTGATTGCCGGTAACCAGACAAGGGTTAACCATTAAGTCACTACCGTTGTCATTACAGAAAGGTACTTTCCTTAATTGTCATTACCGTTGTCGACCATGCACCCTCTTACCAGTAGTAACGGTTCGTTAATTATGTGAAGGTGATCATTACCATTGTCACTGGTTACACTCCCGGCAGATTCAAAAATCGAGTGACAATGGATGTGAGTTCGATGCGCAGGACGGCATCTCAGTGCCGATGGCAATAGTTATGAGCTGACCAGACTGGTGACAACGATAATGAGCCAAGCATTGAAGCCCGTTTGCTACGACAACGGTAATGATTAGGCCTCACTACCGTTGTCAGACACGATGCTTACTTCGGCCAGGTAAGTTCATCCCACCGGGATTTTAACCAGGCAGGGTTTACAGGTTTTCTTGTCGGTAATATTGGCCGAGCTTCATACGCGATGAGATCGTCATCCTTAGCCAGGATAGTGGGGTGGAAATGGATTGTCAGGGTGCTGGGATTAATCACACACAGGCCGTTGTCGTATAACCGATGTATGTCTGCCCGAAGCCACAGGCCATTACTCCAGTGGTCAGAGCCCGCTTTATGATGCTCAATCAGATGTGCTGCTTCTCCCCTGCATTTTGTCTTCACACCGGTGACGACACACCGCTCCATGCAGTTGAAGTATACCCTGTCGCTGAATTTCTTCTGATCAGGACGGGACATCGCACCGTACCGGCGATATCCAAAGCGTTTTGGTGAGACTTTCTCATCCAGGTCATCGTCAAATGAATCCTGACTCTCAGGCCGGAAGGTCTTCAGACGAACTTCCCAGCGAATGCCGTCACGTGCAAATTGCTGCCCTACGCGTGGGTCATCATCAGGCCAGATAGCTATTCCCTTAGCTTTAACAGCCAGCCGGAACTGGCGGGCATCAGCAGGGGTTCCCGTGCGGGTTAGTGTCATAAATTCATGGACACTCCGGTACTCCACTGGTTCTCCTGATGAGCCAGCAGGCCTGGCGAGAACCTTGTCTTTAATATCGCGGGCGAGTTTATCGGTTTGATTTTTATCTGAAGCCATGTGAGCTATGCCATACCGGAAGAGGGAGGCATGAATAATGGGCTGTTTTCCGAGGATAAGCCATAGATACTCACTACTGTTGTCATTCTTGTCGATGACAACAGTAGTGAGTCTGGTTGGTATGCATCATGTCGAAATCGGAGCACCGGTGACTTATCGAATAGTCTGAACTGACTTGTAATGCGCTTGTGCAGGGTGGCCATAAGCCGTATTCGAGCGTGGAACTTCGAGGTGACCCGGCATCCATCCGGTCGTTTTTGCAACCCAGAAACAGCGTTCCTCACCGTCATCGGTAGTGACTCTAACACGACAACCTTCAAGCCCAATTAGTTGGGGGGAAAGATTACCGGGGCAGCATTTCCGGGAAGCGTTAGCATATACCTGCCCGCGCCGCATGAGTTCTGCACATTGTTCAAAATGTTCTTCTGTACCCAGTGCAGCTACTGGTGCTTCAACGTCCATCCAGTCAGCTACGGCGGTTGCTTTTGTATGCAGGAGATCAAATCCGTAGCTTGATAGAATAGAGCCACATTTAAGAACATAGAGCTGCTGCTCTTTGTTAATGTTTTCGAGTTTCATAGCCGCTCCTGTTAGATTATCGTTGCCTGTTATTTAAAACATGGCTTTTCAGTAAATAAATAACCACACCTGCATGACGATTGGGACGCGATAATAAATAACGAGTATCTATTAGCTTTGAGTGCCGAAAAAACCACAATCCATAAGTTGCTCACCAACGGTATTGTCGAATAACATATCGTCTACTGAAACTTCATAGCTATTCTCTGATGAAAAATATCCAGCGTTATCATAGTCGACTTCTAAAGCGTCACCATCAATAACCACAACCTCAGTATTAACGAAAAGATCATCAAGGTCTGAAATAACCTCAATATCTTCACTCTGTTCATCGGTAATGACAATGACAACCATATCATCTTCAAACTCGGAAGCTGATACTTCATCATATCTTGCTGCAATTAAATCTGACATATTAGCCTCCAGTTGAATGTGATTGCCTATATGTCTATATTACCACCCACATGCTTGTGACGAAGTGATTTGGCTTATTTTTAATCGTTTAAAACAAAAAAGCCACCCCGGTTATTTCCTTGGTGGCTAATTGATATTATCCCTCGGCTAGTTCCAGCGCTTCCTTCTGGGAAGTGGCTTCACCGAACCAGACCAGATCATAATGCGTGAAGTCAGTAGATAACATGCTCCTGACCCGTTGTTCCTCTGTTGCCACAGTGCGGCTATAGACAGCTACACAGCGCTCTCTCTTCCCGCCCCGCAATGATGAAGGGCTGTTGAAAATCGCAAAACACATCGTTTCCGGCTTAACGTTAACCCCGCCCATTTTTTCAATGACGTAATCATAGGCAATTTTTTCAATGTCATAAAATGAGCCGTCAGATGACACCATTGAATATTTCAGAACAGTACCCCCCAGAGCTCGCTTAATCTGGTGCTCCCTTTGCTGCTCGTTGTTCCAGCGAAAGGTTTGACGGCTGCTGGGGTGTCCTACTTTCTGTTCCGCTTTTGCACGTGGGCTATAGCCGTCAGCAATGAGTGAATCCATAAATTCACGCATTGATAAAATCTTACCGTTATGACGAATTTGTTTGGCTAGGAAGTTTTCAATACGTTTTTCGTTGGCTTTTTGAAGTGTCATTTTTTCTGGCCTATGGTTCGTTGTCGTTATATTCAGTAAACCATAGGTCGTTCATGTGACGAAACGTGTATTTATTCAACCCTATCTTCAATTATTTCGGTCATTAGAAAACGCAAATGATGATTATCGCCATCAGGATTGATTTTGTTTTTGTGATAATCCATTACGCTTACATTTCTTGCTTGTTTGAAGTGGTAATTATCCATCGCGTTTACAGTTTTCTCATAGTAAGCTTCAGCTGAATAATCCAATAAACTTCGATAATAGGCAGCGACAACATCCCATCGACGATTTTCCGATGCTTTACATAACTCTTCGTCGTCACCTATTGCCGCTATGATATAACCATATATATAGCCAAGACATATGTCATGATTAATGGCTTTTCTGAATAATTCGGGAGAATATACCATAAGTATAAAGCCTAAAGACCTATGTATAAATACCCTGCTGTCATGGACTATTTTTCTGTCATGTTCGATAGCTGATGGCGCGTTATCACCCTCAAGAGTAACAGGTTCAGGTATAGAGACTGACGGTTCCGCCCTCTCCTGTTTTGTTGCGCCAGCGAAAAACCTGCTTATACGTTCAAACATAATGTGTCCTCCGCATTTTTGACTCAGTATAGCCAGGAGCACTGGCCCGTGTGCGGGAACGGAAGATGACCGTCGATATCCCGTTGTTACTTAACCAGCCTTACCGTACTATCAGGTGAATTATAGTTCACGTGGATTAACCTATGTACAAACCCACCAGCGATGAATTTAAAGCAGAGATGAAACGCAAAGGCTGGACGCGGCAGGCGCTGGCACAGCGCTGGGGCAAGTCCGAAAGATGGATAAGTAATATTTCAGGTAATGAGGAACGCGAGCAGCATTGGAACGATGCGCTTGCAGGACTACCAGTATTAAAAAAAACCAAGAATAAGTGAAGTATAGTTCCCTTTTTTATTGATTAAATGTGAACTATAGTTCATGCTTTCTCGTGTGTTCGACTTCACTTCCCATCGAGGAGCAGCAGGCATGAACGTAGATCAGCGGCAACGTATTGAGCAGGAAATTGCCCGGGCAGCAGCAACCGGGTTGATTGAAGCAGGATATAGCATCTCGGTATTCGACTCAGAAGAGATTGTGCTGAAGCGCTCTACGAACGTAGAACGTATTGTTGAAGCCATGTTCTCTACTGATGAAGACTACTTCTATGCTTATCGCCCTGAAGAAACTGAACGTGCAGGTTACGTCCATTTTGTTTACGGCAATGAGGGATGGAATGTTATCAGCGATAACAGCCTGTCGCTTGAACCGGCGCTTGAAGCCGCTACTGCTCTGTCTGAGTCTTATGCCTGACCCTCAATGGCCCACTTAGTACTCGCAAGTGGGCTGTTTCTTATTCATACCCCATATGAATAGCAACATTATCACCACCTCGTGCCTATCCCTTTCTCCGTTCTTCGCCCCGGCACCAAGCCGTTCCGTTTTGTAATTGATGCCACAGCTGTAACGCGAAGAAATAAAAAGCCCGCTTGCAACGACTAAAGCGGGCTTTTTTTTATTCATACTGCATATGATTAACGGTCTATCCACCGTTCAATAATCCCATCAGGTACATCGAAATCATTGTCGCGGAAGAAATCCTTTTCGTATTTTCTGGCCTGCGGCATCGTCTTGAGTACGAAGAGGATGGCATCCTCCTTGGAACTGAACGAAGTCCGCGTAATGACGTGATCCGGCGCGTGAATGTGGGAGAGTGCCAGGCTTTCTTCGGTTCCTGGCTTACACAAATCACACCAGTGCTTATGCCAGAATGTCTCACCATTCTTCTTCAGCTTCGCCCCTGGTTCACCGGTTGGCGCTGGGTTAATAACCACCTCAAGAATATCTACCGGCTCATCTGCATCTCGCGCCGCATCGCCGAGCAGTTGATCGATAAGCAACTCCCCGGCTGAACTGACCAGGTTGCTGGCTATCGTGAAGCGACGGTGTAAGCCGCGATCTGCCTCTTGCTGAATCAGCGCTATCTGCGATTTAAACGATACCATATGCGTAAGCACAGCATGGTTAACGCCGAAATCAGGCCCATATGTCTCTATGTTTCGGTCTGCGCTAAAAGGGGCCATGTCCGGGCGCTGTTTTGTGCAAAAGAGACCCAGACTTGTTTTCTTATTGGCAAGATTATCGAGCTTACCCTCTTTGACCTCGTAATTTGAAATCAGACGGTGGGCTACCCGGGCCTTGAGTGCCTTATCATTCAGATTCTGATAGATATACTCGACCGCAGAGCCGCGTGTACCAAGATATAAGTATGACCACTCCTCACGGTCGACAATAAGACCAATCGGGATCATCATTACTGGCTTTTGAACGATCCCGCCAGTCGGTCGGTAGAAGTTCATTTCTTCAAAAGCATTAATCCACAATTCTGCCAGCTCGCTCAGACCTTCCTGGTTGCTGGGATTCAGACGCTTGAGAGTCTCACGGCCCAGTTCAATGTCTGCCAGAGCTTTAAGTTTCCGGTCGTAGCTTTCAAATACAGACTTTAACCCTTTCCACTCATCCACCAGCGGCCATTCTTTGAGGGTGCATTCAGATACGCTCAGTTCGTTAACCAGAGCCCATGAGCGAGATACCTCTTTCACACCGGTACGCGTCAGACTCAATACCACACGTATAGCCCATTTGTGTTTCTCAGCTGCATCGTTTCGTTCTTCAGCTCGTGGGGCTACATACAGGCCCAGTTTGCCGTTTGGCATTACCACAAGCCGTAGAGGAGAGTTTCCAAGTTGCTCACAGTAGCATTCAATTTGCGGGATGCTTGCATGACCTCGCCATGCAATTAAATCCATCATGGCAAGGAGCGCTTTCCATTGCTTCTCATCTTCCAGACCACTTTGGAGGGATGCACCTCGGTTTGCGCAGCGCCACGTCTGAATCGTTTTATCTACAGCCGCAACCCGGTCATTTTCGTCACCGATGTTCCCGGCGTTTAAAGCCGCCAGCATTTTGCTTCGGTATTGTTCTTCATGCGTTTCTTCCAGCTTCAGCAGTGCCGCAAGTTCTTTGAAGAGCCGGATGTAATAAAGATGGTTAGCCCGGATACGCCGGTTGTGAATGTAATATTCGAGATCGGCGGATTTCACCGTGTCCAGGCAAAGATAGCCAAGGCTATCAGAGGTTCTGAATTTTGAGAGGCATACCTTGGCATTGAATTCTCGTTTGTCTGACTTCGCATTACGGCTGTAGGTGTGCTGAACGACTGGCACATCAACGTAGATCTCTTCATTCTTCTGGTATGCCACGCTGGTACTACGGCTTTTAACGAAATCAACCGTGAATGAATGTCCCCGGTAGCCGTTACCTGAATCATCCTTAGCTGCCCCGGGTGCGGTAACCGGATTAACGACCTGTCTCCACTCACAAAAGACGCGTGAACCAGAACGCAGGTGCTGGTTCGCCTGCTTAATGTAGGACTCCAGCGATGGTCTGGTATCGGCCTCCGGGTCACTCAACAGACCGGTTCCATCTGCGTCATGAATAAAGCGGCAATATTTCTCCTGGAAGTCCATCGAGATGAAATTAATGTTACTACTGCGATCATAGAATTCGCCAAACAGGCGCTCACGCTGGTCGAGCCCGCAGCAAAGGATCAGGAAACGTTTATAGTGCAGCGCCATCTTTTCATGCGCCCGCAGCCGGTCAGTGTAAGCTACATCGCGGAAGGTGATGCGAGAACCGTCAAAACCGCGAAAAAGCGCGTCCTGCTCGTCACGTTCAGGGAACAGCGTATGAGCGCCCAGATGAGATTCAACCGGGCTGCATACCTGGTAAATATTTTCGCCGTCTCGTACCAGCAGGAAGACACATCTGTTTTGAAAGTCTTTGGCCGCAGCCTCCCACGGATCCTGATAATTGACGTGCCGTCTGGTGACGGCCATAACCAGTACGCAACGTTGGGTCGGGAAAATCTGCTCGATTAGGCCCGGGTGTTTTTGCAGTGCCTGGTCGAATAAATCTGCTTTGGTGAAATCGAACCAGTCTCCCAGATCCAGATAGACAGCGAGCTCCTCATCCATCAGTAGCTTTTTCTGGACAAATGTCAGAGGAATGTCGCTCGGGGCTGAATTGCCTTTGATTATCGTGTTGACGACAACATCTTTGCCGATAAAAAGATCCAGAGACGCAATCCCTTTCATCAGCGATTCAACGTTCTCCCTGCTCTCTTCGAATGCGGCCAGCTGCGCCGCAGCCATTTCCTGGTAATAGGGTACGACGGCCTGAACGGCCCTGGTAATTTCGTTATTCTTACCTTGTAGCCATTCAGATTGTATGACGGCCAGTTTATGTCCATGCCGAGCCGCTTCCATCATTCCCTTAATGCTTTCCTCATTGACACCGGATGTCAGCGCATTTTCTAACGGGCCGGTGGCGAGGTTTGTGTACTGGTCAATCGTCGCGGGTAGAGTATTGAGTTTGTTCTCGCTTTTTTCTGTCTGCTCTTTTTCAAGGCGTTCCGCAATGATCTCTTTCATGCGTTCAGGGTTTGTCATCGCCTCGGAAAGTTCAACGGTCAGCTTCTGAGCCAACTGCTGGCAGGCCTGCACTTCACTTTCGCGGACTTCTTTCGAGTCAGCAGCAAAGGTGAATTTGTTAACGAAGTCATCAAACAAAAAGCGGTGCTGAGTGAAGCTACGGGTAGTGCCACAAGTGCGGCCAGATTCATCGGTATATTCAAACCGAATGTGTTGGCCATGTTTTGATGGGTGGGTGCGCAGAATGACCGTATGCAGTTTGTTGTCGACCCAACGCAGCGATTCAATCAGCAGTACTTCGGAAGCGGCAATGTTCTCTTCAGCAATGGCTTCATTTGCCCGCCAGTACTGACCGCCTTGAAGAGAATGGAAACGTTCAATTCGCTCTACCGGTTGTTCAATGCGCACGATACCCGTCATTATGATCTCCTTCCCCCGGCTTTAGCCATGTTGCCGCTATTGTACTAGGACATGGTGTTTCTAATGGCTTAAATGGGGGACATATTGTTTGTGATACTTTGATTTTATCGTTGGGGGGGCAGGTGACGAATAGCTCTGGGGGATGAAAGGCAACGAAGAGTTGCCTTTTACGAAAAGGAAGATGCAGTACGAATTGCGGGTGGTCAGGAAAGAGGGTTTACCCAGCCTTTTCCGGTCACGAACTGAATTTTGCCAGCCTTTCTTAGCGCCTGTAACCGCCGGTCAAGAATGCGGAATGGCATCGGCTTATTCCTCTCCTCATCAGCGAGTCGGGAACACTCACCAGCTACGTCTGGAAGCATAATCAGTGAAAATGGAACCGGCTCTTTGCCGAGTATTTTCATGATCGCACTGTCCAGAACGGCGTACTTGTTTTTAGCAACTTGCATGTTCACTGTCCCCTCTCTCTATAGCGTGGTGATCGGTTCGCCTGATACCTACGGAACACATTCCGGTGGGACGGCCTTATTTTTATCCTGCCAACGTAGAGCAGCCTTAATACACTGCTTACACGTTATTTCACATACGTAAGGCCCGTACTCACCATCACTATGGGTGGCTGGGTTAACCCAAAGCTTGCCGTTACTTCCACCTGCGGCGGTGCAAAGAAAATCCCCTTCATTTCTGACCAGGCGCCCATCACGTATGTCCTCAAGTAAAAGCACGTGAATCACAGTTCGCCGGTTTATACCGTTACCGCTACTGTTTTCCGTCAGCCCGGAAATCACCGATTTGAATCCGCTTGTCCATCGTACCGGAAGATACAAACGAGCGTTTCGCTCTTGCGCCTGTTGCATCAGCTTCATATCGAGAGCGGCCTTTTGCTGTCGTTCTTCTTCTTGCCGTGTCAGACGTTGTCTGGCCTGTTCCTCTCGTCGGGCCCGGCTATCAATCTCAGTTTCAGCTTTAATATCGAACCGGTCAGGTGTAAGAAACAAAGTCGCACCTACCGGAGGGAGTGTGCCCTCCACCAGCAGCAGGTTATCCTTTGTTGCTTCCACATAAACTGTTCCAACCTCGGTAACCACACCCGTTTTATCTTTTTCCCCCCGGAACCAGAAGGGCGATGGGTAAGGAGGGTATTTGAGAACGATCATAATTTTTCCTTTCTGAAATACCGCATCGAGTTAATTTACTGGTTGTCAGAACGCAGTAATGTTATTTCTGATTTTGTTCCCGGTACTTCATTACGATATCCATTTCCTGTTGAGTTAATCCATTCTGAACTGCGGCCCGGCCTTGCCATATGTGAAAGAGCACCTCAAGAAAGACCCTTTCTTCTTCCTCTGATACTGAACCACTTGAATCAGGTGAGTAATCATCTTTCATAAAGCTATCGAACAGAACTCTTTCGCTGAGCCCCGCTATAGCAGGTTGTTCGCTGTGGGTCAGCCAACCGTGATGCCACGAAAACATGCAGTAGGCTGCTACATCACGTGGATCACCTTTTGAAAGGTGTCGGTGGAGCTCTTTGAGGCATTCATCCTTCCAGTCAGATTTTGCCCATTCAGCCCCACGACCATACTTCTCCTGGGCCCGGTAAAGCTTACCCGCCATCTCAGAGGCGAAGTTAACTACAAGCTGAGCTGTTGCATCGTGTAAACCAGCAGGGATCTTTACGAGGTGATTTGTGAGGCCACACTCATTGATAACTACCCGCAGACCACGCTTTATCTCTTCAACATCATCGGAACCAATTGCACCCTCACCAGATGCCGCGTGGAACGCGTAGGCCATTGCGTCCGTTATTTCTACCGATGAATCAGCCTTTTCGCCTGACGTACACGTTTCTTGAACCAGCTCGCCCTTCTGTTTGTTGTCCAGCAGACTAATCATGGTGTTTTTAAGTAACGTTGCTTTTTTGACGGCTTCCATATTGCCGTTCTGCAAAGCGGTCGTAATCTCAGTATCTATCTCGTTAATGCCTAGCTGAAGCTCTTCAGCACTGGCATAGAATATATTTACGATTTTTGTCTGGCGCATTAATTTTCCTTTTCAATAATTTTATGTCCAAGAGAATCAAGTATTGCAATAACTTGGTCTCTGGAATATGCAGGATAACTATGATCTGCAAAGCAACATGCAGGGGGTGGCAGTATGATTTTTTGTGGGCTTTTATTTCTTAGTTCCTTTAACTCCAATAATATGCTGAGTAATTGAGACGCTTTCTTTTCCATCGCATCAGCTCGGCTTGGGCTGATAAGTGCCCTCTGCGCATATAGCAGTTCAGTTGTAGTCTCAGTAATCATCGAGTCGAGTTTTGCAGGTGTCAGTTGCTCCATTTTTCCACCGGTTATTAATGCAATAATTGAATTCAGACCGTCTCTTTTGAATAGACAACGTGACCTGCCCCCACGATTAGATACAACACTCAGTTAGTAACGTCGGAATCTTCATTCTCAGAATGACCCTTTCTCCAGCCCGCTGCAAATTCAGACGGTGTCTGATAATTCAGCGTGGAGTGCGGGCGGCATTCGTTATAATCCTGCCGCCAGTCATTAATAATTTTCCTGGCATGAACGATATCGCTGAACCAGTGCTCATTCAAACATTCATCGCGAAATCGTCCGTTAAAGCTCTCAATAAATCCGTTCTGCGTTGGCTTGCCCGGCTGGATTAAGCGCAACTCAACACCATGCTCAAAGGCCCATTGATCCAGTGCACGGCAAGTGAACTCCGGCCCCTGGTCAGTTCTTATCGTCGCCGGATAGCCTCGAAACAGTGCAATGCTGTCCAGAATACGCGTGACCTGAACGCCTGAAATCCCAAAGGCAACAGTGACCGTCAGGCATTCCTTTGTGAAATCATCGACGCAGGTAAGACACTTGATCCTGCGACCGGTGGAAAGTGCGTCCATGACGAAATCCATCGACCAGGTCAGATTGGGCGCCGCCGGACGGAGCAGCGGCAGACGTTCTGTTGCCAGCCCTTTACGACGTCTTCTGCGTTTTACGCTCAGGCCACTGAGGTGATAAAGCCGGTACACGCGCTTATGATTAACATGAAGCCCTTCACGGCGCAGCAACTGCCAAATACGACGGTAGCCAAAACGCCTGCGCTCCAGTGCCAGCTCAGTGATGCGCCCTGATAAATGCGCATCAGCAGCCGGACGGTGAGCCTCATAGCGGCAGGTCGACAGGGATAAACCTGTAAGCCTGCAGGCACGACGTTGCGACAGACCGGTCGCATCACACATCAACATCACGGCTTCCCGCTTCTGGTCTGTCGTCAGTACTTTCGCCCAAGAGCCACCTGAAGCGCCTCTTTATCCAGCATGGCTTCGGCAAGCAGCTTCTTGAGTCTGGCGTTCTCTTCCTCAAGCGACTTCAGGCGCTTAACTTCAGGCACCTCCATACCGCCATACTTCTTACGCCAGGTGTAAAACGTGGCATCGGAAATGGCATGCTTGCGGCAGAGTTCACGGGCGGGTACCCCAGCTTCGGCTTCGGCTTCGCGGAGAATACTGATGATCTGTTCGTCGGAAAAACGCTTCTTCATGGGGATGTCCTCATGTGGCTTATGAAGACATTACTAACATCGGGGTGTACTAATCAACGGGGAGCAGGTCAAACGTTTTTAGCGAGTTCGAATACAAAATCGCTTACGAAGGTAAAATCGCGCCATACCAGCACACCATCTACCTTATGCCGCAACTCAACCTGAGTGGATGTGTTGCTATACTTAGTGACCTTGATGTCCCAATCAATGAAACCACCAGCATTCTGAAGTTCAGTGACAGCGGCTAGGTTTTCCTGTTGCTTCAGGTTGTAGGCCTCGTCTGAGTCGTCGTTCTTCACAAGCTGGATTTTTTTGAATACCATGCGGAATCGGTCGGCCAGAACTTTGCCACGCATTTTTTCAACATCATTAAATACCTGCTCGACGTATGCACTCATGGTTTTCCTCGTGACTTTAATGATAGCAATTACAAAACCCGTATAGCCTGATTAGGCTCTGTATTTTTTAAAAATTAATCCGTGAGTAACATTATTAACTGCATTAAACCTACGACGAAATTTAAAAGAAGACAAAATGTGCTTGAATTTAAGAAATATTGAATTCGTTTAGTTTATCTGTTAAAAAAATACTGCTATTGAGCACCAAAAAAGGTGTCTTCTTACAGCGGAAACAAAAAACGCTAGAAAGTTACTTTTTCCTCATTGGAAGGCTTTTTAAAAGCGTTTCCATCGGGATGGCTTCGACGGATTGTTTCATTTTCTCTGGTTCTACTCCAAGAGATGCCAGCTGCCGGTACAGTACTTCCCGTTCTTGCAGGAGGCTTATCGCCAGCCGTGATATTGCAGCGGCGTTTTCCAGGGCGATTGCAAGGTTGTTTTCGGATGGAAAACTATCCCATGTATCCACTATGCCTTTTGCCAGGCACACGGTTCGCTTAAGCGGCTGAGGAACGTTTAATGGGTTAACGCCGGGTGGCATACCGGACAACTGCCTAATCAGTGCTCTTCCTTTCATTCCATCAGTTCTGTCTGCCATAGCAAGACCTCTATTCGTTGTACGTGGTCACTTCGGCTGAGTAGCAGTGCTGCTGATAACAGGCCTCTGTCTGACCAGACAAAGCGGTACGCAGCATTACGGTAGTTCCGGGTACGGGCGCGGATTTTGACCCGGGCGGAAAATCACTTAGCTCTACACTGATTCCGGCATGACCCGAAAACAGCACTGGGTTTTCACGCATTTTCATGCCGATATTCTGGTTACCATTTGCAATGCGATACATCACTTGTTCGATAGTAATCTGAACAGGTTCGTTGATCCGTAAAGGCCTGTTCCCGTTGCTGCCATTAGCCTGGCTGCACAGCAACAACATAGATGCTACTGTCGTAATAGCAACAGAGCCTAGTGAAAGCATGATTTTCATTATTTTCCCTTTATTCCAGGCAGTTAAGCCGCCTCACAAAATTCACTCTGACCAATGCTTGTTAAACCTGACAATTGCCACAGCCTGATTAACCGCATCATTATTTTGATATGGATCCGTAACGCGTCCGCGTTCTGAGTTGCCAGTTCCTGTATGTGTATCAGGCCAAGGCTCAACTCTTTATGGCTATTGAGTTCATAAAGCGCACGTCGATAAATATTGAACATCTCACGAGCCACCAGCGATTTAAGGACTTCCGGTACTGAAGCACAGTGCGCGAAAGCTCGGGCCCGCTCCTGTCTCCAGTAGCGGCGCAGCGCATTTGATGTATCAGGTTTGTTGCCCACGTCACTCATCACAAGACACCAGGCATTGGTCTGGTTGATCAGGACAGTTTCCAGGCTGTTTTTGCACAGCGTTTTCTCGTCCATAAGCTCGTTATGGCTTTCCTGGCGTAAGACGCGATGCAGCCAGAACCCAAATTCTGTCATGCGGGTCATGTGGTACTGGATGGTGAAAGCGAGGTTAGCCCACCATTTAAAACGAATGATCCGGGCCTCCAGCGTTCTTTTCAGAACATGCTGGTATTTCTCGGTCGAGAGGATGCGAAGGTCTTTTCGAGCTGTGATCCCTTCCATCGACTGGAATCCGGTCAGGCCGAGTCGATGGTAGGTTTGACCACGCTGCATCATTTTGTGATACAAGGCTGACTTACCTTTGCACAGAGATACCGTGCCGAAACGCAGGTAGAACTGCGCCGCGCTCCCAGCGGTGTACGCCCCGCTCTCAATAGCAGATTTAAGGCGTGGGTATTCCACCCATAACACAAAGCTTGCAGACTCTTCATCTACGGTAACTTCGTTATCTTCGCTGAAACTGACAACACGACGGTGGCCGTCTCTTGTCTTGATGACACGTGCGGCGCGTTCGTCATCTCCGCCGTCGAAATAGGTCATTTCCGCAACAGGATCAGCCAGCCCATCAAATAGTGAGTCATCGCCAAATTTCCCCACCTTCAGCCAGACTGCTTTAGGGATTGGGGACTGAGGGACTACAGGCATCGTCGGTTCATCAGTCAACAGATCCAGCTCGCCGTGGGCCCAGACGCGGTGGTAGATCTCCAGTGCCCTAAAAGGCTTGTCATTGAAATGATGGAAAGCCCACATGAAATCGACATGCACAACGGCTTCTTCGCTGACGATGCGGAACTGAGGCCGGGACATGCGACGGTTATGCGCATTGTCTTCCAGCAAGCCGTAAGCGAGTTTCTCGGCAACGTCATCGGCGCGTTGCTGCTCTACGTAGTCGGCGCTACAGCAGATGTGTAACAGACGTTCCAGGAATTTCGGCGAGTATACATCTGGCTGGATCTTAATATACCCACCTTCGTATACCGTGCGGCCCACTGGATGGCGGTCTTCCCAGGCATAACGGCGTTTGGCAATGAAACGCTGAAGCCGGTTCAGGATAGCCATATAGCCATATTTCTCCGGGTCGGCATTCAGCAGGTTTTCCATAGAGCGGTCGAGCCCTACAGCCTGGCAAAGGTAACAGCCAAATCGTGAACCACAGGCGCTTTTTGCTTTTTCAGAACCCGTCCAGACACATTCGCCCGTAGCCTCTTTGTAGAGCTCAGCAGTTTCATTATTGTTAGGCAGGTAACTGGGTAACGCAAAACGAGCCTCATCCCCGGACGATAGCAGGAATTCCCATACGTTCCCCTGATGCCAGTGACGGATCGGATAGAGCTCACCGCCCTCTTTTGTCTGTTTAACGTCTTCAGCGCTCCCGCCTTTTTTTTCGATGTTCATGGCACGGGTTGTGCTCTCTGCATCACGGGAACCCAGCAGCAGACAAACGCGCTGACGAACGGCTTTAGGCAGTCCTCGCATGTACTCGGCACGGGCCCGACGTGCAGGATCGACCTTCAAGTCGATCGAGCACTGTCTGGCGGAACTATTTGAAAATGTTGGCAATCCTCGCCCTGAAAGGATGCGGCCAGTCCACCCAGATGTCAGTCCAGGCTTACCAATTACAATGCTCAGCGGTAACTGGTGCTTTTCAACGAATGCCTCAAGTTCGGCGAGTTTTGTGTCTGCCAGCCAGCGGACGGCTGGATTCTCGATGCCCGTGTCGGTGTGGATCACATAGTGATGCTGGCTGATGTTTGTGCCATTGCGGGTAGCCCTTACCAGCGCCATCAGGAAGAGGTGCAGAACGCACTCAGAGTCCTTTCCTGATGAATACGCCAGGCTCATAGTCCAGCCGTCAGTAAGCGCTTTATAAATGGCGTTTGTGCCGGTGGTGATAAGATTGGCCATGCTCGTGCCAGTGCTGGCATCGACATAATTCAGGTCTTCGTCATTAGCCAGTGTTTGCCAAACCGTATCCCATTTATCCCCGGTAAGGATTGGGGCAAGGGTCGGTTCTGATGTGCCAAAGTCGATTACCTGTTGCATGGTTCACCTGTTTATTTATTCGTTTTGTATATTTATTTAAACACGGGCGTACCAGCTGACGAATAAGGCCAGCGGTATTATTTAATGATTTATTTAGTAATCGGGGATGGAAATAATTGATCAAGACAACTCATTGGTTTGCCAATGGCATTTGTGAGCTTTAGAATTTCTCCCGGCGTAACTGCCTTAAGCATTTCAGAGCGCCCTTCACGGATATATTCATCTACAGACATATTCCGCCATCCTGCTTTTGGTCGATTACTGCAACCTTGCCAGTTTGAATCAGCATTATCCCGACGAAGAACATATACATCGATAGAGCGAGTTAACCCTGCACCGAACGCAGCCTGAGCAGTAATTTTCACTTCAGATCCATCCTTGCGTTTAATGACCTGCGATATACGCGTGATTAACTCTTCAGGTGCGGATGCGTTGTTCTGAGTTTCATTTGTCATAAAACACCTCGTGAATATTGTCCGGTTTGTTTACTTATTAAATCACGAGGCATTCGGGTGACGAAGTGATGTTCAGAAAGATACTTTTCTTTGCTGGAGCAGGCTTAACCGTTGGTTGTCTGGATGCTACCATTCATAAGAAATGACGGTTAGCGTATCACTCACCTGTTCTTTGGTGATCTTTGGTTTTACCGGTTCGGGTAAAATTGTAATCGAAATTTGAATAGTTGCCGTTGCCTGTTGCTTTTTATCACCACTATTTCCCTCATCCTGTGCCAGTGCATTCCATGAAACAACGAATAATAAAGCTGAGAGTATCGTTTTCATTTTACACCTATATAAAAGATTGCTGTCCGTAGAACCATTATCTATCGGGCCAATCAGCTGGCGAAATTAAACAGTCGAAAACCTTTAATTAAATATCAGGATAAGGTCAGTAGCTTTTATGGTCAGTCGTCATCATGATACTCAGGGCCACCATAATTATCAAATCGAGACCATTGACCATTAAATGTGAGACGTACTGTCCCTATAGGCCCGTTGCGCTGTTTACCTATGATAATTTCGGCTATACCTTTCATATCGCTATTTTCGTGATAGACCTCATCACGGTAAATAAACATGATCAGGTCAGCATCCTGCTCAATGGAGCCTGACTCTCGCAAATCTGAGTTTACCGGACGTTTATCGGCACGTTGTTCAAGCGAGCGGTTTAGTTGCGATAAAGCGATTACCGGTACATTCAGCTCTTTTGCCAGTGCTTTCAGAGATCGGGAGATTTCAGCAATTTCCAGAGTTCTGTTGTCAGATAACGACGGTACACGCATCAACTGAAGGTAGTCGATCATAATGAGGCTAAGCCCACCGTGTTCGCGGGACAATCGACGCGCCCGGGAGCGAACGTCCATAGGTGTTAGGCCAGAGCTGTCATCAATGTAAATGTTCTTTTTTTCCAGCAGCAGTCCCATTGTGCCGGATAACCGGGCCCAGTCCTCGTCATCGAGCTGTCCGGTTCGGATGCTGGTCTGGTTGACGCGTGATAGCGATGCCAGTGAGCGCATCATGAGCTGTTCCGTAGGCATTTCCAGGCTGAAAATCATGACGGGCTTATCGTTTGTCAGCGATACATTCTCGCAGATGTTCATTGCAAACGTAGTTTTCCCCATTGAGGGTCTGGCAGCGATAATAATCAAATCCGAGGGCTGTAGACCGGCTGTCTTCTTGTTCACGTCCACGTAGCCGGTATCAACTCCAGTGACCCCGTCATGGGGACGCTGGAACAAGGCTTCAATCTTGGTAACGGTTCTGTCCAGAATGCTGCTGATATTTTCCGGCCCACCGCTTTTATTTCCCCTTTGCTCTGCAATCTGGAAAATCCGGCTTTCTGCAAGATCAAGCAATTCGTCACTTGTCCTACCTTCCGGGTTGTAACCGGCCTCGGTTATTTCGTTGGCAACTTTTATCATTTCCCTGATTACGGCACGTTCCCTGACGATCTGCGCGTAGGCAATTATATTTGCCGCACTGGGCGTATTTTTTGACAGTTCTGCCAGATAGGCGAAACCGCCGAGACTATCCAGCTTACCTTCTCCCTCGTTTTCGATGTGCTCAGCGAGGGTTATCAAATCAATCGGGAATTGATTCGCAACGAGCGATCTCATTGCAGAGAAAATTGAGCGATGCGGTCGAGAACTAAAATCCTGCTCACTAACGATTTCTGCCACATCATCCCATCTCTGGTTTTCAAGCATTAACCCGCCCAGCACGGACTGTTCCGCTTCTATCGATTGCGGAGGGGTTTTTAAGCTGTATTCAGCTGTTTGCTTTGTCTCACCTGTTTCGGTAAACGAGATGTCCGCCATAGTCATAAGTGGCCTCAGAGGTTCTGGAATAGCTTTTGTTTTTGTAATTGTCGTGCGCATTCCGATACCAACTCCGGGTAACTGGATGCTATTGCCTTTAGAATTGCTTCAGAGAGCTCATTCGCTTCATCAGAGCGGCCCACCAGCCTCAGCTCGGCTACTGTACCGGGGTCGCAGTTTGTCAGGTTGGCGCGGGCGTAATTGACTTTCAGCCGCGCCAGAAATTCCACCCCGGGCTTGCGCTTCACCGCGTGGACAGAAAGTGTTTTTCGGCAAAATC
Organism: Citrobacter sp. RHB35-C21; assembly: GCF_013816515.1. Classification (NCBI taxonomy): domain Bacteria; kingdom Pseudomonadati; phylum Pseudomonadota; class Gammaproteobacteria; order Enterobacterales; family Enterobacteriaceae; genus Citrobacter; species Citrobacter sp. RHB35-C21. Next base: position 230,845 of record NZ_CP057148.1, on the reverse strand, counting down.
GACCAGCTGTACGGCGTTCGTGATGCTCCAGAGCTTTTGCTTCCAGCTCCTGCCCGGCGATAACGGTCACATAGAGGCTACTAATCAACGCCGATACATTCATGCAGCAATCCCCCGCTTATTAGCCAGCGCAACGGTATCCAGAAGTACGAAGTCATCAAGCAGGTTCAGTCCTGCGGGCGTCTTCTGATCACGCCATAGCGCATCCAGTACATCGGTGTCTGGCATTCCCGTTGGGATTAGGCTTAGAAGTTCGGATAACGTATCTACCTGTAGCATGTGGCAGATAGAAGCCAGCATTATTCCCTCTGACGCTTTATCCATAAGACCACCGATCAGAATCTGAATTTCCGGGGTCATAACAAAATGCTCATAATTGGATTTATTGAATCGGCACTGAATGAGTTTATAACCCTTGAACTCAGTAATTAACTCCTGAAGGAATACATGCAGCATATCTGGTTTTGTTTTTCTAATAGCCGCTACCTGCATTGCAATTTTTAAAATGCCATCATCAACTCTTTCGTGCGGGCATCCTGCGGAGGAATAAATACTTTTTGCCTTTTCGAGCCAATTTTGCAGCTCGATATAATTAGTCTGAATATTCAACGCGACCCCCATTGCTATCCAAAAAAGTCTATAACCCTGATATTTTAATGCGCTCCTGTCTATCATCGAAAAATTTAAGACAGCAAAATGCGGCCATTTATATGTGCAAAAATATGAGCCGGTTTATCCGGCCCATCAGAATGAAAAGGAATTTTATGCAGGTCTGTTAAAGACCTGCTGGGAGGTTAGTACACCGGGTGCAGCTGAGTCTCTTCAGTTTCACCATTCTGCTGGTTAGCGCCATCGGTATCGGCATCAGTCGCATCGTCAGCACCGCCGTTGTTTTCAGCACTATCACCGTCGTTGTCACCATTAGCTTCAGCATCTTCTGCCTGTTTTGCTGATTCCAGTTCAGCCAGGGTAGCCATCAGAGTACGGGCCATTTCAGGAGTCAGGCGTAAGACGACTTCTTCCGGCACGGTTTCCGTAATTTCGATCTGATTTTCATGCTCACCTTCCGGCTGCGGCGGGATCTGGTCGCGCAGCTGGCTCAGGGTTGGCAACAGGCTGTCGAAGGTTTTACGGATAACTTTCGGTTTCAGGCCAGTCTTTTTCTTGGAACTCACGAATTTGGCAGTGACGCGGGTTTTCCCAGCTCCTTCTGCCTTTTTCAGGGATTCCATCAGGACTTCATACGGGTCGCGGTCAGTACCCTGACATTCGTTAATAACGTCAACGGCAACGTCACCAGATACCTTATCTTCTTTCACCAGCATCTTGATGCTGAAGTCAGCGTTTGCCAGCACGATACTGCGGCGAACGGTGACCAGAGAGACACCCAGACGCTGAGCAATCGACTCAATGGTGTGACCCCAGCCAATCAGGCGCTTGAAGCCTTCAGCGCGTTCCACCATCTTCAACTGAAGGGAGTTGGCGCTCTCGATCATGTTGTAGACTTCTTCGTCCTTGCCGCCTTCAAATTCCTCGACGGTGATTTTCTGGAAGCTCGCGCCCTCAGCAATCGCCATCATCAGGCCAGCAAAACGGTGGTGGCCATCAATGATTTTCAGGCGGGTTACGCCTTCCACTACTACTGGTTTAACGCGGATGACAGGCACTGACTGAGGACGTTCCAGATAAGCGTGTTTGAACATTACCGCACGGTCATAATTTACGTCGCGGAGGTTCAGTCCCTCTTCCACAAACAACCAGTACGGGCTCACCGCAAAGACGTTGTTACGCCCGATATCGGCTTCTTCGAACTGTTCCGTATTGCCGCTTTTACGCGCTTTGGTTACGAAATCGCTCAGTGCTCGGAGTGATGATGGCGCTTTGTCTAAGCTGCGCATCAGTACCGCAGCGCCTTCCAGATTTTCCAGGGTACGGCTTTGTTCGAAGATAGCTTTAACGTCGGTGTTCATGGTGTTTCTCCGCTTTAGTTATTGTGTCGCGAGGTTCGTTGCTTGCTGTAAATCCAGTTAAACACACACCAAACAGGTGACGAAGCGTATTTGGGGACAAAATGTCTCTTTTTTTTCGGGTACATAAAAAAGCCCTGTAATCCAGTGATTACAAGGCCTTAGCTCGTAATGATGACATCAAGATGGCGACGTTTTTCGATTTTGACCGCATTTTTCATCAAAATTGTCATCACTTCATTTAGTTTTGAACTCTCCCCTTCCTCATATGAACCCCAAGGTAGGAATGGAGTAGGACTATTGATATTGAATGCAACGCCCGTAGGGCATCGCCATGCAGTTGGCTTCTTTGAGTCAGGTTCCCATTTCACCAGGAGTATTGGCGCGTTACAGTCGATGTCATCGATGGCTGGTATAGCCTCATATAAAAACACTCCCGCATCATCCCCACTGAAGAAAGCTAGATGCTTATACGCGCTGGCAAAAGAGACTACGCCCGCGAAAAGGCCCACAACGATGAGGTTAAGGTTCGATGTTTTGTGACGGATACGTTTTTGCTTCAGGCGAACCATTGTCAGGGCTGACAAGAAGATAGCCACCAGCCCCCCGGCTCCTGCGAACCAAACGGAATTGATTTGCAGGAAGGAAATCAAATCACGATGCTCTCTCTGGTTTTCTTCAAGCATCAACGACACAAAAGTTGTTGTTACTGGCATTGATATCAGGAATATCGTGATCATCACTATTGCAAAAGTCTGTATGGAATAGCGGTCTCTATTTTCCTCTATAACAGAATTAAAGGATAACAGATAAACAAATGTAAATAATAAAATGGAAAGAAGGTACATTGGTTATGCCTTTTTTTGGGTTATCGCTGAATTCTTTTATTTAATTCTGTTCTGAAAAATGCATACAAGAACTGCCACCCATCACCATGAGCCGTTCTGAAATCTTTTTCAGGGAGTACCGGAAAACCAAATTTAAAATTATCTTTTCCAGTGTGGCGCTGGCAAAAGTGCGCAAGCTCATGTGCCACTACGCCTTTGATATGATCCAGTTGATTGATTGAATAAAATGCTCCGATGTCCTTACGCTGCTCTATATGTGCGTACTCATGGTAGCGATAGCGCGGTGTATCACTGTCAGGATAAATGGACGATGGTGAAATAGTGATTGAGCTCCTGCCGCCCCATGAATGTTTGGCACTCCAGTTGACCCGAACTTCAGGCGCAGGGCCGGTGAAACCATATGCCTGTCTATAGAGGTGCAGAAGATACCCTGAATACAGAAAAACAACTTTCTCCGCCGTCATAACGCGAGAAACGCCATAGCGAGCAACTGCCCTATCTCTGGCTGTCAGAACGGGGGTTTTTACCCGTGGGGAGAATAATTTTGTTGGGCTGAATAGCCAGACTTCTGAATCGTCATCAGGCATATCCAGTATCACCTGAATTTCTTCAGGCGACCCAACTCGTTGATGCCACCTTTCAAGATTATCGCCCACTTCATTCAGGCTGATTAAATCATCGGCATTCTCGTAGAATAACCAGATCAGCGTTCCTCGTGGGAGTGCTTTCTCAGCTGTAATATGTGAGAGGATAATTTGACGTGGTGTCATCTTATTCGCCACAGTTCCCGGATGCTTCTATCAGTTTTATTTTTGTTGCTTCTGCCGCCTGCATTTTTTGTTTCATCTTCTCAATGCTAGCGGTCACACGGCGGGCGCACCATTGATACGCTGCCTGACGTGATTCGAAAAACTCATAATCCGCGTGCAGGTAAACTGATGTGCCGTAGGAGACGGACATACGGTAACCCTTCGGCGTTTCATTGATGACTTCCCGTTCTTCTACACAGTTTTCAAACTCAGGGACATAATCCACGAATCGACGACGCAGAATGCAAAACAGCACCTTTATTTGGTTTTCATCAGTCATTTGTTATCCTCGTTATTCTTCTTATTTATCATCAACCTTTCTTAATTGTCGATGCTGAATACGGCGGAGCGGATTTCACGCTTGGCCTGCTGACGGGCGCGGTGTTTGCTTACACGAAGAGATCTATCGTATGCATTGTTTTTACGATAGCCACGCGAGCGGCACAGTGAACAAGTGCAGCCTTCTACTGAATAGAAAATCCCAAACGGTTTCATAAGTATCACCTTTAAGCTTGATAATAATGTTTATCATAGCTGGAGTTATTCAGGTGACGAATAGTTAAGGGGCGCGTTTTGCTTGGGTTTTTACACTATCGTTTATTGAGTCGATGAGGTCGGAAATAGAAAGGAGTTTTCTGCCAAAGAATAGTTTTCGTCTGGCTTCTATTTCGTAGCGGAAGGGTTCAATAATTTCATCTTCATGCATGATTACGAAACGATAGCCGTTATTAAGGAGTTTATGCAGCTTGTTTGTTTTTTTTCTTATGGGACTTAGCTTAAACATTGTTATCAACTTCTCATCATGATCACCTGAATTGTTATAACACAGTTATTTCCGACACGCTGCTGCTTTTGCTGAAGAACTCGGATTGCTTTGGGCTGGGCCAGCAGGTTGTATGCCGGGCGAACCCGGCATCGTTATCACAGGGCTTTTTCTTTTCCCTTTCGTTCTATCCCACGAAACATCGCGCATTTCCGCACAATATCCAGTGTCGGGATGCTACCACTCCCCTGCTCTTTCACGCTCATTCGCAACGTGAGCCGTAGCAACATCTTGATGTCACGTGGTGGAAGTTCTGGGTAAGTGTTTACAAGTGATCTGACCAGTTCATCAGGAATGTTCACGCCAAAGTTCTCACCCATAATCTTCCAGATCTTTTGGGCATCTGATTTCTCCGGCACATCATAGTGAATGATTGCAGCGCATCTTGGTATGATAGCCTCATCGATGTCACTACCCCGGTTGCTTGTCATGAACATCAACCCATCGAAATACTCCAGTGTACGGAGGAACTCCGCAACGATGGCATTTTGAGTCAGTGATGCTCCACGCTGCATGACAAACACATCGGCTTCGTCCAGAAGCAGGACACAGTTCCAGCGTTTAGCCCGGGTCAGAATCGTCCGCAGATTTTTCTCAATGTCATCGGCGTTGGTTCCCAGTGCGCCAGCATGAATTGAGTACAGGGGCCGTTCAATGACCTCTGCATACACTTCAGCAGTTAATGTCTTCCCAAGTCCGGGTGAGCCCACGCACATGATGATGTTACCCGCGCTTTTCCCTTCAACAATATCGCTGGTGAAAGCGCTGATATCCGTGGTCAGTATATCGAGTAAATCACGGTGGTCTTCCGGCAAAACCATCTTTTTTGGCAGTTCTTTATCATACTTGTATGGTTCTACGTTATTGGCATGTATCCAGATAAAGTCTTGCAGCGAGAGATCAAAATAACGCTGCACAGGAATTTCGGGTAAAAGGCCAAACTGGTCATCTTCAAAAAGAGGCGACTCCACTTCTGCACCGTAGGCATCGCACTCACTATCAGGCAAATCGTGTATCAGTTTATGCCCTGCTATTTCCAGATTCCGGTCGCTGTAGCTATACGATTCCATTCTGACAGCCCTGCCGGTTGCTTTAAACTGATTGCCAAATTGCCCGTCGACCACTTCCTTAAACCGCGTTAGTTGTTCCAGGTACTCTTGTTTCAGCTCATGCGTTTCATGGTAGATATCACGGTCGGCCAGTGTCTTAGCGACACTGCGCCGCGCCACCTCATTAGGCTCGAAATTCAGGGCGGTAAGCTGGGTTCCGTAAACCTTTTTGGAGTGCGAATATTCGCCGAACCCATACCAGCTGATTTGTAACAATAGTGATGGGGGACGGTCAGAGTTTTTTTCTGATTTTACTTCTTTTATTGCTGTAACAAGACCGGGGTACAGGTTGCCGTCATGACCGCGTCGGTATATCCAGCCATCAATTCGATTTGACTTCAGATACTGTAGTAACACACGACCGAATGCCGGAAAACTGCTCACAGGCTTATCGAAATCACCTTCCAGTGCAGTGATGATCGATTCAAGAGCTCGTCGATTTTTTGACTCTCCATCACCACGACATGCCTGTAAAAGTTCATTCAGATCATCCCGAGATAAACATAGCGGATCGACGGCAATCTCATCGTCAGAACTACGGTGGCTATAACGATTACGTAAAGCCTCAAATGTTGGGCTTGTGGTAGCTTTTAGTGTTTCTGTTTTTATCGTGAGTGCCATAGCCGTCCTCGTCAGTAATTTACTTTGATATGCCTTAAGTTCACATGGAAGGGGCAACTTCGAACGCATTAGGAACTCTGATCCGCGAGCCTATTTCCAGTTTAATGGTTGCCTTTACGTATTCACCCTCCTTCAGATAGGTGATGTCTTGGTTATGAAATGTTGACTTTTCATGTGTAGCCCACCATTCCATAGAGCTTGGGATTTTTAACGTTAGCCCAAGATGTTCAGTGAGATAGCATACTCCCATGTTTGAGTAGGTCTTAACGGGGTTCGGGTAGAATTGAAAGTTACCCTCTACGAGACAATCAGTACGAGGATCGATGAACGAAAGGAAAACGCTAAAAGTACCCTGACGTTTTAGCTCGGCGTAAGCCTCAAGAATCGTGAAACGCTTTAATGCGTCATTTGAAAACAGGGTTACAATTTTTTCCGAAAGCATAGCCACCTCATGAGCTGTTTTTTTCCTATTATCAACCGGTGTCTCCTCCTGACGAATAGGTTTGCGGCCAAAAAAAAACTGCACCAGGAGGTGCAGTTTCGATAATCAAGCAATGGCGAATTGTTATTTTTCGCTACTCAGTTTATCCGTAATAAATGCTTCAATTTCTGCCATGAGCTCGGTACTCATTCGGTTAAATTCAAAGCGAACTTTACGGCCTGATGCATTTTTGCTGATACGGGCGTATTTGTCCTTATTAGCAAAATTAGCCAGATCACGGGTTTCCCAACTTTTTGCAGGTGGCTTTTGATCGAGTAATTCAACCGCCTTTGTGATCTGCGCCATGACAATTTTCTGCGCTTCCGGGATGTCACTGATGTCCAGATTAGCAATTTCTTCTTTCACCCTATCAACTACATCTGCAAGAATGAAAAGGTTGCTCTCTACGTATTTCTGAAGTTTGGACAACCGGCTGTAGAAGGAGTTTGGTATACCTTCATAATCCGGGAACAGAGCTATCAACGAACCGTCAATACGCGCCGCCTGAATACGTTTAAAGACTGACACATGGCTTATGCCAAGAAAGAGGGCAAGCTCTTCATTTTTGGTGAATCCTTTTTCCTGCATTAGTTCCAGATACTGAAGCCCAACCTCTCGGTATGAGAATCGGCGTGATGTTTGTGCAGCGGTAATAATCGCCTTGATGTCCTCAGCTGATAGATCATCTGGTAGCACCCATAAAGGCAGATCTTTTTGAGCCGCAATACAGCAAAAACGTCTGCGGCTACCTTCAATAAGCAGGTACACGCCATCACGTTTAACGGCAACACCTTCAGTATCAACACCCCTTGACTCAATTTGTTGCAGGATATCTCGTACTGCGTTTGTGGTAAGCGCTTCCTGATTTCGCGGGTTCATTGGGTGAACGGCGGTCTCAGTAGCGACATTTTCAGCTGCTACAGTGACGTGCTCAGCTTCAAGTTTTCGCCCGTTATGAAGGGTAAAGAGTTTCTTAATGCGAGGGGGACTCTTAAGGTTAGCTAACCCGGAACGGTGGCCTACATCGGTTCGCTTTGGCGTATTTAGATAACGCGATTTATCGTTTCCGATATGCTGTTCATCACTCATGCGTTAACTCCTTCCTTCGCTGAAAAACTCTTTATCTCATTAATAAACTGTTGATATACGGACATTACGGATTCTTCGGCAATATCCAGCTGCTTTGGTGAACATAACTCTTCAGATTTCTTAATATCGAGAACCGACCTACCCCGTGACGCAGCTGCTTTGAATGCTTCAGAGTTTTTGATATTGGTTGCCATAAACAGGTCTTGAACGGTTCGAATTAACTTATCGAGGACTATTTTTTCGTATGGGCTTTTATCATCGACGTTAACGGCCAGTACTTTAAACCATTTAATATTTTCACCTTTATTGGGAGACTGACGGAATCGCTCACTGATCGTCAGCATAAAATCAGTTGTGGATGCATAGTCGTATTCTCGCGGAGAAACTGCGACAAGAATACCGTCAGCGGCCTCATCAGCGGCCCAGATAATTGGCGAGTCTTCTGGAGGGGTATCGAAGATAATAAGGTCATACTTAGCTTTCAGGACTGGCATTATCACTTCTTTGAATCGTAGCAACAACTGAGTGCGCTCTTCTTTACTGCACTGCCAGTATTTATCTTTGAATCTCGCATCGGTTGGGAACGCAGTAATTACATCAAGATTTGGCAGATGGGTTGAGAACGGCATATTCTCAATGATTTCAGCCTCAGAGTAACCCATGTCGAGGTATTTTTTATATTCAGAACCTTCTTCATACACGCCCAGGATTGCGTCGATTGCAGTCAGGAATACGTCGTCTTCAGATACGCTTTGAATCATACCGCTACCAATAGAGCCTTGCGGATCCCATTCAATTACTAAAACTCTGGCATTCAACTGGAGATCAAGTGCTGCTGCTACAGCCAGAGCCACTGAGGTCGTGCTTTTTCCTGTCCCACCTTTATGATTCTGAACAATGATTGTTCGGCTCTGGTAGTAATCTCTATAGCGCGGATAACCCAGGGCATCCATAATATTCTGGACATCCCAGCGGGTATAAAGGTGGTTTTTGTTCTGATAAATAGGTTGACCCACCAGCCTTTTTTCTTCGAGATCAGCGAGAATTTTATTGAAGGTAACTCGAGATTTTCCAAAGAAGTCGGAGAGATTTTTTTTATTCAGGCAGTGGTTATAGATAAGGCGATCTACCCCCTCCACACTGTCATCTGATACAGATACCCGGGAAGAAGCCAGTAACGATTCTTTCAATGAAATTTGTTCGGACTTCATGCGTTGCCCGACAAGGGCAATTTTATCTATTAGATTCATTCTCGTCATACCCTCAAACCTGAATTATGAATTTAAACGCATATGCGTATACTTTACGTATAATGCGTAAAATGACGCTCTATGCGTATAATTGTAACGGCAATAAGATTGAGACGCTAACATTCTATTTTGTTTTTTCTTCATTTTGCGATCTCGAAATGCAGTTCAATGACACATCATCTTTCTCTTCTGGCGATTAAGGGGGTTAAGTAATCCACGGGGCGGGCAGAACCCGGAGAGACTGACTGGCGATTAAGGGGGTTAAGTAACCCACGGGTCGGGCAGAACCCGGAGATGCTGGCTGGCGATTAAGGGGGTTAAGTGACCCACTGTACGGGCAGAAACCGGAGAGGCTGGCTGGCGATTAAGGGGGTTAAGTGACCCACTGTACGGGCAGAAACCGGAGAGGCTGGCTGGCGATTAAGGGGGTTAAGTGACCCACGGTACGGGCAGAACCCGGAGAGGCTGACTGGCGATTAAGGGTGTTAAGTAATCCACGGGTCGGGCAGAACCCGGAGATGCTGGCTGGCGATTAAGGGGGTTAAGTGACTTAGCGCTGGAGGATACGCCCTGCAACTATTGGTAAATGAATGACAAGGTTTCCCGTAAGACCCATCAAATAAAAAAGCCTCTGAAGTAGAGGCTCTTGGGTATTCGATATAGTTAGGCTAATTCGTCCGGGTCGTTGATGGCACTAACGAAGAACTCCGTGCGGTAATCATTCCCCCATCCCAACCAGACAGAAGGTGAACCCTCCTTTGCCAACGAACGGTCACCCGTCATGCTGTCCGCTTGGACAGGAACTGTCACGCATTCTTTAATAGTATCGGCCTCGGCAACCAGTCCAGTACTCTGGGTTTCAAATCCGGCAATTACGACAACAGCATCAGGGTCGTGTAGCTGAAGCTGGGCGATAAGCTCTTTAACTTTCATAGTGATCCTCTGCGCTAGAATTATCCAATTCTACCACGCTTGATGGTCAGGCGTATAAGTGCTTACTGTACAGCTCGAAAGCTTCATCATGTTCCAAATCGTCCAGGATAACGATATCAGGGCCATGTTCTTTTTTGATTTGTGCGATGTATGAAGCGTATTGAGCCTGGCTTTTGTAGCCCACTGTCCAAAGTCTACCTTCGCGTAAGACGCAGATTTTCTTGCGGTAAACCTTCTTGAAACTTGATTTAGTTTTCCGGTTACGCTCCTCGTCACTGACAAGCTGGTCGATTACTTCAATCAGGTTTGAGTCTATGAGAAATGGCTTGCCATTGTGTTCGCCAAGGCAGATTGGCAGAAGACCCTTCGCATATGATTCGGCCTGGCGGAACAGCTCTTTTTTTCCTGGTTCGAACAGTACGCGAGTTTCGCCACCATGCCCATCATTATCAGCTGTACCTATGCTCAGCCCGTCGAAGAGGACAGTAGCGTTAAAGCAGACTGTTTCCTGGCTCATGCCAGTATAGATTTTGAGGCCTTTCAATTTGATTCTTGTCTGAGTGTTCATTGTGTGTTCCCCGCTTTCTAATTGTGATTCTATTTTCAATCACCTTGAGCAGGTGACGAAGTGATACGGAGAAATAATTGTTGGGTCGCCTGATAGCCGGGCTGGTGGCAGCCGCAACCCTTAGTCAGTACTTCGGGATCGTAGTTCCGAAAAGCCACAACAGTCTCCACAGCGTTTTGGGGGTGTTAACCCCCATACGCTTTGAGACTTTGCCCTAGCGGGCCGCGAATTCGCCTAATCGCCCCGTGAGGGCTCTATTCGAATTTACATGTCGTGCCTGCTTCGCTTGAGAGCGAAGCTTTTGGACGGCGATTGCCCGCGTGGCGGGCAGACATTTTTACGTGCGCATTGCGCACGATTTTCTTCGGTTACATTACAGGGCTGGCTGGGGATTGGCTTATTGCAATATTCTACAACGAAGCTGGGAACGGCTGGCTGGAACGCGAAGATTTAAATCATACTCTATATCGACTGATATCAACGACGGTATCAGCGGGGTCTGTTGCCAGCTTACAGGTCACTTGACCTTCCTGATCCAGCATCAGTGTCGCGGTTAACGGTTCATTTTGAGCATCGATTACAGTGACATTCACGCGTAACCGTGTTGGAAGCATCATCAGAATTCGCGTAGGGCTCTCTGATAATGACACGTTTCTGGCTTGCAGAACCGCTAAAACACTCTTCATTAACTCTGCTTGGTCGATCATATAGTCACATGCCACTGGATGTATTGGGATGAAATCGTGCCTACCGCAGGGCTACACGAAAGATATAAATCAGTATGACATGCGGGCCGGACTCAAACCATCAATTACTGGAACCAGTCCGAAGATAGCGCTCTGGTTTTTATGCTGTTGAATTTACATAGTTGTTATTTAGTGAATTATTCGTACCTTATCATTCACTGATATCACTTAAATTCAAAGTGAACAGGAGAGGATTGGATTAAAAGTCCATAAAATGTGAATTAAAAGTGCGCTAGGAAATGCGATAAACTGATTGATTTGTTTTGATATGGTTTTTATGTGAATTATCGGTGAGTTACTTGTGTGCTACTTATCTCCATGCTGCTATGCCTTTCCAATAAATAGATTGGATAGGGCAGGGAGATGGAAGAGGGGAGAGGGCTTACTCCGCAGGTGATTTCACTTTAAATTCAAGCCATCTTGCCCCGAGCCTGTTTTTATCCAGATTTTAGAACAACGGTTTTATACAGACCCCTTCATACTCAGGGAACTCTATACCGCTGGCGAAGTGAATCTGTAGTGTATCAGGATCAATACCCATCATGTTTGTGTCAAACAGCCTGTGGAATGTTGGTGATAGCAAAATGCCGTTACTGGCGTTATAGCAGCCTGCTACGGATGTTGGTTCAATATGTGCTGCCTCCAGCACACCGTTGAGGTGTTTGCCCGATACCGCGCACAGGCTTCCGAAATTCTTATCCACCAACTCACGGAACTGAGACTGGACATGCACATCGCGAACGCTAACCTCTCGGCGGAAGCTCGGGGAGCGCATACGGATATCTGCATGGGGGAGGTGACCGCGTGGTAATGGCAATACAGCCGGTTGCTCATCCATTACTGGATTCTGCTCCTCGCAGTAGGTGTCCACGGACTCAATCAAACGGGATGTGTCATTACCAAATCGGCGAGTGAACCAGAGCCTGAAGTGAGCCAACCGTGATGCCGGAATTTTGTTACGTGCGTACTCCTGAGCATTCTCCTTTTCGATTTCAGTATTTAGTAAAGCCAGACGGGCCTGAGAAGCACGAATTTCTTCCTGGACTCTGAGATATCCTGCCAGTAGACAAACTTTGGATTCCTGATGTTCAGGCCGTCGCGGATAACCAGATCCTGTTTCAACCACGCCAAAGGCTTTGTACCGGAACATTCGGGGAAAAAGCGTTAATGCCACCCGGTTGTTACGACGAACGAGGGAACGAATCAGATTGGTTATCTTCCTCATGTTCTGAATAGTGCGGGGAGAAAAGAACGCGGCGTATTACCTCTGCTCTATCTATTCCCGACATTATCCCTCTGCGAATGACACCACGGAGGTGAGCATTATGTCTTGCCCCGCTTACTAGGCCGAACTCACGGGACAAACTGACATACTCTTTCAGGAGGTGATGCTTAGGGTCGGTAAACGCCTCTGGAGGAATCACCTGATATGCAACTGACGAAAGTATACGGAAAGTCAGTTCAGATGCTGTCCAGCCCTCACGCCGAAGCCGAATAATTGTTATAACGAGATCATCGATACCAGGCATATCCGGTTCGATATATAGGGACATCAGAGTGTCGTTCATTCCGGGAGGAAGGCTAGCAGAGTGTGACGGGTTGCTCATAGGGTAAGGTACTGATCGGACGTAGAAGAAGCGCTTATGTTACGGAATTCGCTCTGGTGGGTTTTAGCTCCAGTGGCGAACGCTGGAACTACGGGTAAAAAAATCCCCGGTTTACCGGGGAAGTTAACAACTACCTCCAGAAGGGTTGGAGGCAAAGCCGGTTGGGCGACCGGCCACAGGGAATGCTACGGCTTAATGCCGAGTACTACACCGCCATAGACCAGGTACATCACGATGGCGAACAGCATGAAGAAATGGGTTACCGGGTGCGCCAGCGCGGCTGCTGCCGCATTGCTTGCGCTGAGCTTCAGTGAGCCAAAAGAGTGATTACGAACAGCTTGTGCTTTCATGGGTCGCTCCTGATAACGGGTTACATGTTGTGGCTTCTGTATCCAGTATCTGGTGAGTGACTCAGGTGACGAAGAAAACCAGGGCATAAAAAGCCCTGTATTTTCAGAAAGATAATATCGGTTTCGTTTTGTGTTGTGCTTGCTATTCCGGGCATAAAAAAACCGCCTGGTGAACCAGACGGCTTTGGGATAAACAGGCTTTACACAGACAGGTCAGTGGATCATTTAAGTCACTTAACCCCCTTAATCGCCAGTGTATTGCCACCAGCAGTACGTGGTCTAACGCTTAAATATCGTAGCGACCTTCTTTGATTTGCTGGAGCTGTTCAGCCAGCACCTTCGCCAGTGGTTCGGCTTCTTCTTCATCATCAAGATTGTCGATGAGCGTCAGATTCGACTCACCCGCACGGCGGGCATAAACCCCATACGCTCGCTGGCCGGAGATATCGGTGACCGAAGTCTGAGAGTGATCGCAGATGATATTGCCGTGACGGTCTACCGGCCCGAAGCTGATGGCTTCATAATCCGCATCGTGGCCCAATGGTAAATCGCGCAAAACAAACAGGCGTAATGGGAGAACGTCGTACTCAGCACCACATTTTGCTGCCACATCCAGATCGTTAATTTCACGGAGAAAATCTTTCGCTACCACCGAGTCAGAATGCATCCGGTAAATGGTCGATGCGGCCCAGATTGCACCAGCATAAAATTGTGATTCTTCTTTTGTCATTTAGCACCTGCTCTTATTGTCATGGGTATGCCGGTCGAACGGTATCCCCGTGCAGACCGTCAGTAAACGGTTATTTCCTTTGCGCAGCAGTCGCATTGGTATTCGTTGATACCACCAGTTGCGACCCAGTTTATTGCGCCGCAGCGGCAACTCAACAGCTGGCGCATACCAGGAGCAAGTGCCCGCTCTGAAAACGACTCAACCGGGACTTCGCCCGGGTAGTAGTAACCTTTTATCAGCTTGCTGCGTGAATGCCCGTCAGTGTCGGTGTAATGCAGATACACCTTCCGGGTATAAATCATACCCGAGTCAGTGCCGAACTGCGTTTTCAGAAGCATACATATCCTCCAGACGCTGAATACATTGTTGTGCGGCCTTATCAAGTAGTTCAGCCGTGGGTTCATCATAGATGCCACGTACCAGCAGACCAAATATTTCCGGGTCTACAGACAAATCGTACATGCATACGCGAACGCCAAGCGCTGTACGTAGCGCATAGACATGGCGGTTAGGCTTTCCGCCGATACCGGTGACTGACGCGACATTTTCAAAATTACCAGGGTTAACCAGGTTAATCACGGGGCACGATATACACTCAGGGATCCGCTTCAGAGCCACAGCATCCAGATACAGGCTGTGGCCCACTTTCAGGTTTTTTGGCAACGCTTGCAACGGCATGGCTTCGAGGGCCAGATTTTCTTCAAGATGCAGGTTATCCGGCAAAGTGGTAATACGGGTGTTTGACAGCATCATACTGCCAGCTACTTTCAGCGTATCCGGCAGATAGGCGATATCAGTACACATGATGTCCAGAACGCGGCCCACCGTCAGATTTTCCGGCAGATACTTAAGACGTGAAGAATTCGCCATGAGCGTACCGGTAATGGTCAGGTTGTCAGGGAGAGATTCCAGCTCAGAGTAGCTGATAAACAGATTGCGGGCCACCAGCCCGGCAGGGATGCTATGAATGCCCGACAGAATGGTCAGGGTGTTCGTCACGGTCAGATTCGCGGGAATATAGTCGCAGGGAATTGCCGGATCTTCTGGCTCAAGCGTAAACCCGACACGAAGATCGCCTTCAACGATGATTCGTCCGTCCTGAAGGGTAAAGGCCACACCATTCGCTGCCAGTTTATCAATGAAGTCTGTCATATCGGTTTCCTTTTAATAGCCCGACGAGCCGGGCCGGAGGTTCAGAGTTTGCTGACAAAGTTCTGCTGCGTGAACAGGTACATATCGCCCTGCTCATTGAACATGCACAGATTTTCGAGGATGCGCTTTTCAATCCAGACGACCGGCTTTTCACGCATATCCTTCGCGAGCGAAAAGGTGTTTCGCAGCCGGGTAATGCGGTGCTGATCATTGATTGCCTGGTGAATTGCGGCCTTTGACGCTGCCGCCTGCTTTTTTACGTTGTTGCGGGCACACCATAATTCGCCACTAGCGGCTGATGCCCGCGCTGCTGGCTGACGTGAGGAGTCCAGTTGGTCATAACGTAAGAGATTCGGCATGATGCCCCCTGTCATAGTTTTGTCGTTATTGACCTATTATCTGGCAGGTGGGGCTGGTGACGAAGGGCGCTGAGGTTGTCTGATGGTTAAAAGATTGCCGTTAGTGTTCCATATGGTATAATTGAATTACCAAATGGGAGGGCTAGTTATGACGATGAAAGTTTTTTCTCCAGACGTTACCAAAACGAATCAGCACTGCTTATGGCAGGTTGCTGGGCTGGATAATGACGGTATCGCGCTGATGGATAAAATCAATCACGGTCTCGATGGCACAGTAGCTAAGCACATTTCTGAATGGGCTAACATCACGCCGTCTGAGCTGCGCAAAATGTCGGGTATACCTAATACGACGTTTAATCGTAGCATCAAAGACCGTTTCACTGCCGATCAGAGCGAACGTCTGGTGCGCATTATCCGCGTAATTGAACGCGCTGTAGAGCTGTTTGAAGGTGACAAAGAAGCGGCGCACAAATGGCTGAACGAAGCGAACCGTGGTCTGAGCTGGAAATCACCGGCAGAGCTTGTTTCTTCTGAGACAGGTGCGCTTGAAGTGATGCGCCTGATTACGCGTATTGAGCACGGGGTATACTCGTGATCCTTTACCGACTGACCAAGACCCGTTATCTGATGACTGCGTGGTCTGGTCTGGGTGCGAAAGAAGCGGGGGGCCGCTGGAACAGCGTAGGCACTGCAATGGTCTACCTGTCTGAAACGGCCAGCCTTACCATGCTTGAAACGCTGGTACACATTCACGCGCCGCAGTTACTGGACGACTTTACACTGCTGAGTCTTGATGTACCGGATGATCAGATCCAGACCTTCGACATGAGCCGTCTCCCTGATAACTGGGCGAGTGAGGATGCTCCTGCTGAGCTGGCGCTCTACGGTGATAACTGGGCTGAAAGCGGTTCTTCTATCGCGCTGCGTATTCCAAGTGCGTTGTCTCCGGTTGAATTTAACTACTTGCTGAATCCGGCACACCCTGAACTCTTTGACCTGATGGCTACGGTTAAGAAAATTCCGTTCCGGTTTGATTCCCGCCTGAAATAACACACAGGCAACTCCCCGGCATTGACGAACTGAGGTGTCTCTGATGATTCAGAAAGCGAAAGTCGCTAAAGCGTTTATCTCTGTAATTGCCTTGTTCGCCTTTGTCTACTGGGGACTTGATCCCGATTCAATTTGTCAGGCAGTTGGTGACGCATCTCAAACCTGCGGTTACTCCGGCAAGAATGGCGATGCGAGTCTGGTTGGTTCCGTGTTTGCTCTGATGCTGACGGTGTTGGCGGGTGCGATGCTTTGGGCGTGGGTCAGGAAAGGCTAATCAGAACTCTTGCAACTCCCTCCGTGATGCCGGGTGACGCTCCTCACTGAGCGCCACCAGTCAGTCATTACAAACGGGTTGATGATTCAATCGCGGGCGGAAGGCTACTATTCAGCGCGTCGAACCCGCCAAATGCCCGGCCCTCTTTTGTCAGCACCAGATGCATCGGCGTTTCGTTGATATTACGGGCGATGTAATCGTTGATGAATGCCCGCGCCTGATCGGCATTTTTAACCTCTGCTGTTTCCGGCATGGAGTTATGGGAACGATTAAAGACGACAGAGACATAATTCCCTTCAATTCTTACCGGGCGAGTCGATACGGTGAGTTTCATGGTCATTTTCCTGTAGTGAGTGTTGTGTGTATTGGTGTTCTGCCACTATCTACTGCAACGTTGCGGCCACAGGGCGAAGAATTGCTATCGCCTTTGATAACGCCTGCCGCTCACCACCATCAAGGATTCTGACTGCTTCTACGCAAGCCGCTTCTGCTGTATCAGCACGTTCTACCAACGTCCTGACGGTATTTTCATATGATCCGCAATCAGGCTCCTGATTGCTGTCTTCGCTCAGCGTGTTCCATGACTCAGTGAGGTTAACTGCAACAGCGACCAATTGGTCAGTGCTGATATCACCTTTTACGCAACGGCAGGCCACTTCAGCGCCCAGACGTTCAGCAATGTCGTAGTACCAGACTCCCGGTTCTTCAGATGCCTGATACGCAGGTTCGCAGGCTTTACAGATCTGCTCTGCGGCATCCAACATCCAGTGAGCACATTCAATTTCGCCACCAGCCAGCGTTTCACAGATCATTGTCTGTACGCTGTCACAGTTGAAGGTGAGGGGGATAGGATTAGCCACTGATAATGCGGTCAGACGGGAGACTTCATGCTGGAAGCCCTGAAACATGAACATGGCGCAGATAGCTGGATTTAACATGGTAGACCCCTGTAGTTATGTGTGTTGTTCGTTTTGTTTACATAACCAGTTAACCACGCTCCCCGCAGGTGACGAAGGCTTTCGGGGCAGAAAATTCACAAAAAAAACCGACCATTAAGGCCGGTTATGATCTGGAGTATATGGGGCTGAAAACCGCGTTATGCCTTCACTTTCGCCATAAACAGCTGCATGGTTTCTTCAGCAAGCGGAGTGCCAACCTGCTCAAGAACATACTCCGCGACATGCGGGGTGAGAATGAAGTCGATAAACTCCGGCAAGGACATGCTGTTCAGGCTCGGTAGCTGTCTGGACAGTGCATTCTGGTAATTTTCCACTTCACCCAGTTTGCGCTCGGGCCAGCCCACCAGCTCAGGGTGCTTTTCCTTAAGTGCGAGGCCGCGCTCCGGGAAACTGTTACTGATGGGGTGTCTGGCGAGGGTGGGGATCAGGAGATTCGCCAGAAAATCCACTTTCTCGTAATCAAGACAGACAGAATTCATATAGGTTTACCTCTTGCCACTGGCTATGATGTTCGCTTGCTATCTGGAAAACTCTACCAAAGCGGCTGGCGATATCTCATTGAAAACGCCAGCAGAATGCGGTCATTTCCAGCAGGAGTTACCCCATCTGATAACTGTCATAAGATGCCCCGCAGGCTTCCACCAGCGCATCCAGATCACCGGTAAACTCTCTGGCCCGCTTCATCAATGCACGGTGTAATTCCGCTGGTGGAATGTCATCGCTACTCTTCGCCGGGTATTCAACACTGAACGCGATGGTAAACGCATGGCTATACCACGGCCCGGCATTCTGGTTTTCAAAGCGGGCCATCAGCTGGCTTTCGGTTGTATCGGTAGCAAATGTATCGAGGTGGACGACATCGACCGGCACGTTGAGTGCCCCGGCAGTGGTTGATGCCAGCTGCCGGGCTTCGTCTCCTCGCTCTGGTGGTGCGCAGTAGAGACATTTCCCGTTCAGTACCACCAGCGTCTGACCGTAGGTCGTACTGACGATACTCACGGTGTTAGCCGGTTGCGGGTGTGTGGTTGCAGTGTGCTGCATGGTGTTCTCCATTAGGTCACTCACATGGCAACCAGCTTACCCGGCACAATTCAGCTGACGAAATCAGGACGGACTGGTGTATATCGTTCGCAAAATAAAGATATTTTTTATCATCAGCACCGGTAGTTACGGGGCAAATTGCAGGTATCCGGTACAATGGTGATATGAGGGGCATTACATGCAGAATCGTGTGGCCCGGCAGACGGATACCGAATATCAGCAGAAGGAACCAGGACAATGCAGGAACTCGACTTTGACCATATCCAGATAAACCTGAACCCGCGAGCGTGTGCTGTCACACCTATCCCGGAAGACCTGAAAAGGGAGCTGGCTTATCTGGGCGCTATCGCAGAGAGAAAGAAATTCGCGGCAAGCCTGATTGTTAATCTCTACAACCCGGACGTTTGCGGGGCGAATATGTACAAACTCACGGCCTATTGCCGTAACGAGTCATGCGATACCCTTCGCGATGGCATGATGACCCTGATACAGCTTTGTGCATACATGGAGTCACATGAGATCTATGGCGAGACGTTTGTCAAAAAGCTGATTAAACAATGGGAGTTTCGTAAGTAGTCTGCTGCTTCAAAATACCTTTCTGACAGGGCGCTATGTGCGCCCTTTTATTTTAAAAAAACGGGAAGGTCTTGCCCGGGTATTACCTGCTATTTTCAACTACCAAACCACAACGGCAGAAGAAAATTGACCAGTCGAAGCAATTCGACCAGGAGTTCGACATACAGGAAATGGAAGTCTTTCATAACAGTCTCTTCATATAATTGGCTCGACAAAATCGTTGCATCACGACGATCGCAGGTGTGAGGTTTGTTTTCTTCGTGGGGGTTGTCAGCTATCACGACATTGAGGCAGGCAAGCGCAGGTGTCACAGTTTCGGGTATATTTTATGCTGGTGGGGTGACCACCAGCTGCGGGTATAGTTACTTAATGGTTTTCAGGAGGGTGAACTTGGTTTTGCACCGGGTGCATTGCGCTTTCAGAGACCCGGAGCGCACCTGTTTCAGTTTCCCGGCGCACTGGGTACAGGCTACGTCCTTCACACGTTGTGCCATTCGCTCATCCACAGCGAGTGTTTTGGTCGGGTTATGCTTACGCTTGGGAGCCTTCAAAAGCCCCAGCGCCCGCAACGTGGCTTTGTACTCCCGGGTGATCCATTGACCGTCGCGCTCATAGTGCAGGCCATCCCCCATCATATCGCCAAGCTGTATCAGCCGCTGATGCAGCACTTTTTCTTCTTCAGGACTCATATACCGTGCTCTCTTTAAATTATTGAGACGGAACCGAGCCGATTGATACCTCATATGAGGCCACCAGCGTCTTTACTGGCGTTTCAACGAAGCTGACGCTCTGCTGAGTAGAGTCGAATGAGAATCGCGTCCAGCGCCCCACAGAGCGCGATCCTGAAGCTTTCGCTATGACCGTCCCGTTCGCGCATCTCCAGAAGGGCATCCAGCTCGTTATCGTCAATCGGCAGTGGCCCGGAACAGAAGGTTTTCACCATGTCAGAGGTGTCAGGGTTTATACCTGCAATGCGCAGGATATCGGGAACCTCAGACCGGTAGATCACCGGTCGGCCTGATGGCGGTGTCCACGTTATCGGCTCTATCTTCAGTTGCGGTAAGCCAGCACCGGCGAGGGCGTTATTCAGATCGTCTATAAGCACGACATCCGCTCCTGAAGGAGGATGTACGCCGAGGGCCGCAGGGATTTCGACAGAGATATTGTGCATGGCGTTTACCTCAGTGAAGGACGTGATTAACCAGCGACGGGGGGATATCGAGTGACCCGACACTCCAGCCATTGGCAGTTGTCGCAATAAGATCTGGCCGGAACCCACCCCAACCCGTCACACGGCCCGAATCGTTGACCACCACCACCAGCGGCGCACCGGTATTTTGTGTCAGGCGAACGAGATCTGCGTTGTCCACCAGCGGGATCTCATTCACGTCCACCCCAGCCAGAGAAAAGCGGGTAAGCGTCATGCGACATTTCGGACAATCAGGGGCAGTAAACACAGTAATTTTCATTGGGATAGCCTGGTGTATACGGGATATATTCATTATCCCAGCTTTCCGCTTCTGACGAAGCGTTGCGCGGGTAATCAGAGCGTAAGCAGGTAAGATATTGTTGGGGCCATCCTGCAACATCAGTTGCGCCAGTTGCCTGGCTATTCGTCGCTCTCTCCATTAGAGAAAATAAACCAAATAAGCAGAACGCCTCCGACCCACATTCCAACAAAGAGGCAAATACCGATCAGGTCATAGACGTATTGTGGGATTTCATTCATAACGCATCCTCATTAATAATTTGTATTCAGCCTTAAACCGGTCATTTCATTAACCGAATCCGGTCTATCAAAGCGCTACCCTGCGTTGCATTCAGCCCCTCGTGCCGGTGAGTCAGGAACAGGGCAGGGCAGTCAGTTGGAAAGAGTCGAGCGGTATCGTCCACGAAGGTGTAATGCTGTAGGCCGAACCGTTTAACGACCGCCATGCATTCGTGATAACGCACGTGGTTATTCACCAGCCCATCCAGATCGGGATTGAGTCCAGCAATCCGATCGCGTATACCCGCAGGGAAATGACTCAGCACCATCTCCCGGGGTACGCCGGTACGCCAGTTTGTGGAAAGGATAATTCCCGTCTGCGGGCATTGCGTCAGCACGTGATCCAGCACAGGCATAAACTCCAGTGACCCGTTTTCCGCCCGGTGGAGTACACCGTCGATGTCCAGGAAAATCCAGTGACGACGGGCATCTATTTCCAGCCAGAACTCGCCCGCAGAGCGCCGGGTCGACATACAATCTATATCGTCCTGACAGGTAAACCTGACTAACCACTTCTGTAATAATCGGAACATAGAGGCCTCTCGCGGTAGTTGACTATATGCAGAACCGGCAACCATCAAAATCATACGGATTCTGTTGCCATGAAATACGGCCACACCCGGGGCAATTCCAGCGAGTCAGCCCCTTTGACTGTCGGCGATTTTGGCGTTTCAGCCAGGCAGGCATCAGCAGACCGGCCCCCTGCGTCATTTTACGGCGGTCTATCCGCTCAACACTGAAGGTAGGGCGCTTTGCAGCGTCAGGGATGTGATGGGGTAACCAGACGACATCAGGTCTATCTGCCTGTGGTGAGTCAAAAACTCTGGCAAGGGAAAAATCCGTGGTAGTACCCGCATCAGCCAGCCAGAACAGATCGTTTCCGTCCCATTGGCCATTAACGAAGCCGACATATTTGGTGGCGCTTTCGGAGAGAATGGTTTTTCCCGGTACAAACTGATGATCAACATGAAACACGAGATGGCGGTCGACTGCATCGGCATCAACCGGCAGGTCAAACTCCCGTCCCGTATTCCATGCGCGTTGTGCTTCCTCGCGGGTGTAAACCCGGGCATTACGCTGATCGGTGCTGTAACCTCTGCCGTGATGGCTATGAAAAGCGGTATTGCTACCAACGGTGTCACGCAAGCTGACCAGATAAAAACGGTCTTTCATGAAACACTCCAGAGGATGATGGCAGGAAAATAGCCCGGCGCGGCGGATACCGACACCGGGGAGGAGGGGTTAGCTTTCGATTTTGCTGACGTTTACGGTGTCATCGTCGTTACGCTTTACACCCAGCATGGTATCGCCATCGACTTCGATAATGCCGTCAAAGTAGTCGGTCATTTCGTCATAGCTGACTTCATCAAGGTCATCCAGCCGGTAGGAAGAGCCATCCGGCAGAACAAACTGACCATCCAGCGTGGCAAGGTCATACGCCAGCGGGGTAACCGTGAAGTAATACTCATCGGTGAACCAGACCGCGCCAACCACCAGTGGGTGAGAAATGTGGAATTCGACGGTGTTATAGCCCTGCGCTGCGATTGCATCCAGCAAATCAATGAAGCCGGGCATCGTATCGCCATCCCAGCCATCAGCCGATAAGGAAGGCTTGAGGTTATCCCAGTCGCTCAGACTGAAAAACACTGTGCCCTCACCGTCATCGCTGATATGGGATGAAATGTACGTCGCGCTTGCTTTTGAAGCCATTGCAAACAGGAAGTCCTCATCGAGCACGTGTTTGAGGGAGGTTTTAAAAACCTTGTCAGTGCCTGCTGCCGGGATAATCGCTAACATGAAACACCTCAGTGGTTGTGTTGGTCTGTTTTTATTATCGAACGACTGAGTCTGCTGACGAAGGAAAAAAGGGGACAAAAAGAGGCTGTTTTCTCAATAAAATCAGAAAGATTGTGACGGCCCGAATTCAGATGAAACGGGCGCAGACGGGGGGTTATTTGCTGGCGGATTCGGCTTCGTAAATGACTTCGTCGGCCCAGTCTCGATCAAATCCCGGCATCACCGGTAATGCTGCAACGACATCGGTAGGGAGGGCATCAATATAATCGCGCATGGCTTTTGCCACTTCCAGCAGTTCATTTTGCTTCATCATTTTCTCGCTCATTATCTCTGTCAGAAACCATCCAGCAGGAAGTCCACCGCACTTTTGATAGTGTGCCGGAACGGAGATGCGTCCATGACCGCCTGACCGAGCTGCTTCACGCGGACTGAAGCCATTTCATGCGTCATCAGGATAACGTCATTCCCTTCCACCTGTATGACCGGAGTTAATCGCGCAACCGGGGCCGAGGCTCCTTTTTTAAGCCGATGAAGGGGGATCACCAGGCGGGTATTTAACTCGCCAATGATGTCGCTCTGTATATCCAGCAGGTAAGGGTATGCCTGGCTGTTGCCGGGATTGCGGTAAACGGTATATTGCATTATCAGAACGTCCTGTATTCGTCAGACAGTAACCCATGCTCTTCAGTGATGCGGTTCAACTCCTGAATACCAGCACGATTCTGTCGTTTCCATTCTTCCGCTGCACTGGCCTTCAGTTTGCTCTGAAGCGCTTCTGCCAGCGTGGCGGACAAGTTAATCCCAGCGTCTTTTGCCTGCTGTACGAGCATTGGCTCAAGGGTGACACTGACGGTTTTTTTCTGGCGAGCAGCTGTAGCCTGCATGTGTCCTCCAATAAAAAAGCACGTGTCGATTACACGTGCTTTAAGTATGCGCCCATTTTATCCCACCAGCAAATTTGTTTGCCTCCGAGAGAGTCTACTGCGTCAGTTCAGCAGGTCAGATGGCCTAGACCGCAGAGGCTACGTTTTTCCAATCATGATAAGCAACACACGCCTGTTTGGCAGGTTGGCTGCAACTTTAGCTGCTTTATCAATGCTTTGTGCTGTATACACTACCCCTCTTTCTTTCAGGTTCTCCGCGTTCTGACGCAGCGTTTCCTCTGAAAAGCTGGACGACTCATCAATGCCAACTGGGCCGGGCTTTGCACCGCGCAAACTGAATGGCACAGGACCATGCCAATCATTCTTTACCAGTAACAGTCGGGCATCAATGATCCGTCCTGGTAGCGTTCTTTCGATGAGGTAACTTTTTCCGGTTCCAGTGCTGCCAATCAGGCAAACGGTGTAACCGAAACGCAATGCCCATCGAATGATTAGAGCCCAATACCGCGCCCGGAACGCGGAAATGACAGGCATTTCACCTGGTCTAAATACCGCTGCGAAAAGACATGAATAGCTATATTTCTCAGCGTTACAATCTTTCATAAAACTTTATCCAGTGATGTGTTTTTGGGGAATTTTCTGCCCGCCCAGCAGGTAGCTGGTGTATCTGAAGTACATAACATCTTGTAGTTGCCTCTGACTATCTCTCTGGATATAGACTTATCAAATTCATTTCTATCCATATCAAATAGCCAGTAGAACCCATCAGCATAGATAATTGTGGTTCGATTGGGATCCGAAGCTACGACGCGAGCATCCGTAATCAAATTCTCCTCATAGCGCAAAGGCGAAGCGGAGAAAAAGAATATTATTAATACGAACCAACTCCCTATGAAACACGGTAAAACATGTTTTTTGCAATCCTTTAAACCATCTTTGTTGCCTTTCATTTTGTAGTCATAAAGACCAAGCAAAAAAAGTAAGAAAGAAAAAGCAAACCCCAGAAAAACGTGAGTATAAAACTGATGGATGCCGTCACTCCATGTAATACTGATACTTCCAGCATTTGTTCTTTTTGTTGTTATTTCTAATACGGAAATGAAAATGGCTGTTAACTGACTAAAACAAAATATTTTTATGCTTAATTCAGACTTAAACGCTTTGTTATATACTAATACAATCACAAAAAGTATTACGATTACAAAAGCTGTAATCATAAACTCACTCATCATCATGAGCACACTGTTATTAATACTGTAATTTATGTTCATCATCACTCCTTAATTTCACAACTTTTCATCATTTTATTTGAGAATTGACAGGCTTATCGAGTAGGGGGTTTAGCGTCCTTGAATATGTTCGCTCGTGTGGCGCTCACTAGACACCAGATAACAGAAGAAAGCAGAGCAAGCATTGCGTAAACCATTCGGAAGTTTGAATCCCACTTCGCGGTTACTATTGATTCATCGACCGCCTCGCGAACGCAGGGAGATTCGATAAGTGTCGGGGGAGTCGTGGATTGTGGCTCTTCGGTACATACCATTAGTTTGCCGACCGGAGCACCATCAATGACAGCCCTGGCTGCACTAACCAGATGCGCTGAAGGTGAACCTGAATAGTTCATGCAGATGAACGTGATAAATAAAGCAATCGCCGGGCCGGAGACCAGAGTGAAGAATGCGAAGCTGCGGCAGGCCGTAGTATGGCGATGCAAATTAGCGAGAAATGTCATCATGATTTGTCACTCTGGGTTTTAGTCGTATCCGACTCGGTGTCACATCGCTGGAAAGCTACTTGAGGAGGAATTTGATCAACCCCGGTAAAGCAATATTTCAGGGATAGTTGCTTTTTTCCCTCATCCAGTCCAACAAAAAAGATATCGACCGGATCTTCATGAAGTAGCTCTTTTGAGAGCCGGTTGTAGGCCATCCAGCTCCCAACCATATCGACCATTGGCTTAAATTTATCAGTTGCGTTATCTGTAGGTTTAAATGGAATTACACGGAAAACATTCCATCGTGAGCAACGAACCAGCAATTGAGCATCACTCTGAAAGACGTCCAGATCAGTGTTATTTGTCAGGACTTTACACAGCGACTTGAGATCGTTACCCCTGACCTCCAGTTGGCTGAAGCTTCTATAATACTTTTCACATCCAGTTAAGTGCTGAGCGTAGCACTGCTTCAACAGTGTTGTGTCGTTACTGGCCTGCAATTGAGTATCTTTCGCCACATAGGCATCACTGATAAGAAAATCGGGATAGAGGTGTCCCTCCCATAGCAGTTTCTCGGCGATAGCGCCCCCCAGCACCACCACCAATAAGATAAAAAAAATTGGGAACGTCTTACCCAGAGGTATTTTCATAAATCTCACCAGTCGTTAATTTGAGGTAAATTTGCTTTCCAGATTCAGAATGCATTTTTCATGTGCATACATGACGGCGGAATCATGGCCGTAATAGAGTTCGCCATTTTCACGCTGCCACTCACGCGCTTTTCGGGTACGGAATGCTTCTGACATATGTTTTCCACACAACTCACATGGCCCGAAAAAGTCGCTGCTGCGGCCTGTTGATTTTGTGAGTCTGACGATATTGCCTGTAGGTCTACCCATACTGCCCCCTGTGCTGCTGGCATTGACCGGCTGTCTGCCGTGCTAAATGAGTGGTTATTTATCCGCGTCATCATCGGATTCTTTCGGCACGAGTTTTGTATAGCTAAATGTCATATCAGAGGGACGGATCCCATAGCGCCACGGCTTTCTGCGGTAGTTAACTGCCTCGCTTACCATCCAGCAGATAAGAGCGATACCCGCCACTATCAGGTAGCCTTTGAGCAACAGCGAGTCCCATTGTTTAATGGCATCATCGGCATTCACCACGTGTCGCTGGCATTCTGAGGAGCGGAACGCGGCAAACACTGCTTTCTCTTCAGGGCAAACCATGACCGAGGTGCTGGTGGCATTTCCAACCAGACTACGGGCCTGATCGAGGAAGACCTTGGATGGTGAACTGGTAAGAACTGTGCAGAACAGAATGAGCAGTAACGCAACTGCCGGAGCAGTGACAAACGAGAAAATGAATGCCTGCCCGGATTTCCATAAAACGTCGCTGATGTAAAATTTCATGTCGGTGTTTCCTCTTATCGGTATTCAGGCCCAGAGCAGCCCGGGGCTTAATTTATGCTGACTGGAGTCCGCCAGATTGTTTCTCTTCAGCGCGGGTATTCCAGCGCGTCACAGCGGCTTGTTCGGAGTCCTGAAACGCCACCGTGGCCTCACAGGAATTGCAGCAGGCGCGAAAATTATTCGAAATCTCCCGAACCCGGATAGATGAACAACCGCAGAAAGGGCAGGGCTTGACGTTATCGTGTCTCATCGTATTTCCTCGCTGGTGGGCTTTATCCACCGAAGCTATTGAGCCGAATTTCAGGTTCATCACCGAGCTCGTACATGTGTCCCATTTCGTTCATGATGGTGCTACT
This sequence comes from Citrobacter sp. RHB35-C21, assembly GCF_013816515.1. NCBI lineage: Bacteria > Pseudomonadati > Pseudomonadota > Gammaproteobacteria > Enterobacterales > Enterobacteriaceae > Citrobacter > Citrobacter sp. RHB35-C21. The sequence continues at coordinate 203,572 of NZ_CP057148.1, read as the reverse complement.
GCCATTGAACCAGGTAACCATGCATCGCCAGTGCTGACTGCCGTTTTCACCCCAGCGGCTCACGCCCGCAGCATCCATTTCGTCTTCAGTGATAAAGAAATCCGCGCCCGGCAGTTTCTCGGCATCAAGGCAGATCTCAGGCTCAACGACGAAGCAGATACCGTTGCTGTTCATGACGTACATACGCCGCTCAAGGGTTTCAGTACTGACAATGACCTGCTTATCAGAAGTAAGGTGTGATTTAGTGACTTCCATGCGAATCAGGTTCTTTGCATTAGCCTGTCCACTCGCAAAAACCATTGACGCATTGCGAACCATTAACTCAGCAGCTTCTTCACCGAAGCTACGAAGGCCCATCAGTGCAAGCAACTCACTACATTCGGCTTTACCGAGGTTGCCAGTAGTCAGATTAACCACGCCTTGTAGAGTGCTCAGTTCAACCGGTTGTGACCGGAGGATGTCGCGAAGCAGTGTATTACCCGCCGTGCCCGGGTCGCTCCAACTGGAGGATTCGGGACGCTGATTTTCAAGAAATAGGGCGCTTTGCAGTAAAGCCGCTGGTGGCTTTCCGGCAAAACTCAGTTTTACTCTGACCGAATCGAATGGGTGCATGACGGCGGTTTCTCCATAATATCGTGAAGCTAAAAACTGTTTTAATCCTATTATCCCACCGGTCGACAATTGACGAAGTAATCGGGTATGAAATGGACACCCCTTCGATAATTCACATATAGCGAAGCCTTTACGCCTTTGTCTTATCCGCAGGCTGGGGAATGCAATAACTTAAGATGGTGATAGTTTCCCCACGCTTTGCTTTAGGCGCGGCACTCTGGCATTCATCATAGGTTTTGTAGTCAGGTATTTTCTGAGAGGTGACACCACTTGGATTAAGACCACTTGAATAAAGCCCAATCACGAGAACTAAAGTAAACATGTTATTACTCCAGAATGTATTGATGGAAAGTAAGTGAGAATGCCATTATCCATTTCTCCTAAAATCCCGAAAAAACTTTTCAAGAAAGGTACTTTTCGGTTACTTCAGCGTAAGCATACTTAGATCGCAAAATGAGTGAATAAATAACTTTGCTCTGCAATTGTTTTTGCTGAACTTCAAATTAATCAGTCATCGATTTCATCAGGCAAGTGAAAAGCTGAGACGTAAAGCTTGCCATCATGAAAATCCAAACCATCTTGGCAGTGATAATCGGAAATTCGAGAGTGCCAATATAATAAATAATAATTATCAATCCCCCCAAGGCCAGACATCCAAGGAGACCTGCTGCTGCCTTTAGGAAATCACTGCCTTCAGGATTCTGGAATGTGAATCCAGTTATAATCAGCGAGGAAAAACAAGCGAACAAACAAGTTCTATACAAAGGCCAGTCCCCGGATATAACATTTTCTCGAATAAGCACTGCCCATATCAAAAATTCAATGCTGAAAATAATCAGCGGAACTGCGAGCACACGAAATGAAAGTTTTTCATATAAAGTGGTAATAATTGATGTCATAGCAAACCCCGCTTGCAATATTCAAATTAATTTTCGTGGTTTTTACCTGCTTTTAACAAACGCGTTATTTCATCAGTAAGGCAGAAACTTTTCCCAGATGATGGTTTCCCGATAACCACAACGTGACCAGTACTTGGAGTTCCCTCTACTTTAAAAAATGCAAGTTTTGCATCGATAATTTTATTTTTCATTGCATCGGTAACCTTGTATGACGTGGGGGTAAATTTTGTGCGTTAATGTTCAATGATAATATTAATCGCGAAATACTGTATCTATAGGGTCTGTTGATTAAGACTATCCCTCTTGAAGTAAAATACAATCATCATTCCTATCTGTATGGAATAGGAAGCCAATTCAGCATATGTTACATAATTGCTTGTGATGAAGGAAAAACCTCGCGCGATTACAAGTAGGAGTATTGATGCAATAAACACTAAAACCCAAACGGTAAGCATTCCCAGCACTGAAAGAAAGTACTCATATTCATTTGGGTCGTAAAATACAAATGCTGTTGAGAATATTGCAATAATACATAACGGAAGTGATGTAGCGAGTTCCGACCATTGAAGGTCAATTTTTCCAACCACCAGCAATGTAGAAATGACAGCGTACTGTATAGCCGATAGAACTGTTACCGGAATCGCAGCTCGAATGAACTTAAAAACAGAATGTTGTGTTTTAGCCTGGTTTTTCATGTGTTACCACCTGTCATTTGTTTCGAAACCAATCATAACCAGAGTGATAGATTTCAGAGTGAATAAACCACTACAAAACGCCCCCATTTATTGCTGGACATCATCCGCAGGAGTGGCATAAAACTCACGACCTGACGCGCCGAGTTTTTTCTGAAGCTTCTTTGTTGCTTCAGCCTGACTTCGGGCCTTGAAATAGAACGTCCTGATAAAATCCCCATTGTTGTAGTTAACGTCCTCTGGATTTGCCCATTTCTGCATAGCAACAAACCGGATAGAAGGCTTCGGGATGGTTTTCACCTCGACATACCCCCGGCCCTTGCAGCGAAAACACACACCGCCTTGAACGTGCCGGAACGCTCGGATCTCACCCTTACCACCCAGACAGCGTGGGCATTCAATTTTATGCATAGCAACCTCTCGACTGTTGATTAACGAATTTCGCGCCTGAAAGGGGGCAGGGATGCGAGGATGTCTTTCCCGTAGGCTTTTGTCTTCAGGCGTTTATCCAGGATAGTCACCGCGCCGGTATCGCTCTCTGTGCGGATAAGCCGACCAACGGACTGGGTCAGTTTGAGGCAGGCCTCCGGTATCGAGATTTCCCGGAAAGCATCACGCCCGTTTTTCTCCAGCCACTCCGTCAGGGTCTGGCCCACCGGGTCGGTCGGAACGCTAAAAGGCAGCTTGGCAATGATGACGTTGTTGCAGTACACGCCAGGCAGATCCACCCCTTCACTGAAAGAAGCCATACCAAAGATAATGCTCGGCTCACCACGGTCGATTCTGAGCTTATGGCGCAGCAGTATTTCCCGTTTTGGAAGTGCCCCCTGTATCAGCAGAAGCGGTGAAATGTGTTGAGGCATCGCCTTGCTGACTTCTTCCATCTGCCTGCGGGAGGCGAACAGCACGAGGCAACCCTGAAGCCGAAGCACCAGTTTGGGAAGGAGTTCGATGATCTCCGCCGTATGTTCTTCATGATTGGTCGGAACCGAGCGCATACGGGGGATGAACAACACGCCGTTGTTCTGGTAATCAAACGGGCTGCGGGCCAGCAGGGTAGGTGTATCGACTGGAAGACCGGCCTGCTCCAGGAATGCGTCAAACTTGCTAAGGGAGCGGATTGTTGCCGAGGTCACAATGGTGGCATAAGCCTTCGACCAGAGCTCGGATTTCAGGTGTTCGCCCGCATAGACCGGACTGCAATTAATCACCACTTCGGTGCTGCGTTTAGTACGACGGACGTTAATCCACCGGGCCATAGGCATACCAGAGACGGTTTTATTCCCGCAGTATGAGGCCAGAGCCTGATGCATACCCGCCAGGCGATTTGCCAGCTCGCCGACAGCCATCTTTTGAAGGGCCAGTTCTTCCTCGCTGATATCCCGCCCGGCCTCATCTACAATCGCCGTCATTTTCACAACGATATTCTGCATCTCGTTTACTGTCTTTAACCCAGGCTTAAACAGGGCCGCAATATCTTCAGGAACGAAACCTTCCGGGAAGCGATAGATGTCCGATTCCGTGCCATTTGGCATTTCGTGATCGTTTCGCCAGTTCAGGGAGCGTAAAAGTGTCCCCCGCAGCTCACCGAGCTCATCACCGGCATGGCCCGCAAGCTCCACCAGCTGCTGCACGTGCTTTTCCATAGTCCCGCCGTAGGACTCTGGCATGGTCATTACCATGTCGAAGATTTCGCTCATGAAATGCCTGCTGGCATCGAGAGAGGCGGAGGTCGCAAAGTGGTTAATTGCTTTCTGCGGAACGTGGTGACCTTCGTCGAACACATAAATGGACTCTTCCTGCGGGGGAAGGATAATACCGCCTCCCAGTGACAGGTCAGACAATACGATGTCATGGTTGGCGATAACCACATCCACCGACTCCAGCAGGGCGCGGGCGAGGAAGAACGGACAACGGTGATAATGTGGGCAACGCTTTTTAGGGCACTGACTGCCAATAGCATTGACCCGACCCCATACCGCCTCATTGATCTCATCAGGATAGGAATCACGCTCTCCTGTCCAGTGACCACCAGCAAAGGCCTTGCTGATATCCTCCACATCATCGCGGATGTAGCCATAGGCATTCATCTCGCTTTCCATATGAACGTCACAGCGCATCTGGCAGAAGTAACGGCTACGGCCCTTCGCCATCGCATAGGAGAAGCTCAGGCCCGCTCTCGCCTGTATTTCTGGCAGATCCTTGGAGATGATTTGTTCCTGAAGCGCAACGGTTGCCGTGGAGATGATCAGCGTCTTATGCTTTTCCATCGCCAGGGGGATCAGCGGCAGACAATACCCGAGTGTTTTCCCTGTCCCCGTACCGGCCTCAATAACCCCGACGCGATACTGCTCCTCAGCGGGGGTAGCGTTAACGACTGCGCTGCAAAACGCCATCATGTCTACCTGCCCGGCACGAGGGGACAGACCCTTTGCGTCCAGGAGGAAGTGATAGGCTCGCTCAGTCATTTCAGCGGCAGTCATCCGGGGTTTATTGTCTGGCATATCCGTACCTTGTCCTCTGCTGCTCAGGAGGCACAGCCCGGCAGCGGCTATCGAAGTCAGGTACATCCTCATGCTGGTGGATGTACCGGGTTCATCAGTCTTCCAGTGAATGGCCTTTAAAGCGTCTCACATAGCGTTTAATTTCAGTTTCGGCCTGTTCCAGTACAGCTCGGTTGCAGTGCTCAAGAACACAGTAAGGCCCATGTGCTGGCCCGCCATCGCTGGTTTCGCAGGCATCAAGCTTGAGCCGAACGGAGGCATCGAAGATAAATTGGGTGATTTTCGCAATGGAGATCTGGTCTTTGTCTTCCTGCTCTTTGGTGTCGATGACATCGCCGTTATACACGTCGAAATCGAGCCGCAGGCGGTAAACTGTGTCGATTGCCATAATCGGATCCCTTCAGAGGATGTCGTAGATGACTGGGACGCGGCCACGTTCTACCTGTTGATTCAGGGTGCGGAAACCACCGTGATCAACGATGTAGAATTCACCCGCCACGGCGGAGCGATGGAAGTCGGCGAGCTCTTCAGTGCCAAAGACGAAAACCGGGGTTCCAGAGGGGACGGTCATGCAGGCAGTTTTTCCGCCATAGCCGCGAACCGTAAAGGTGATTACCCCATCCGCGCTGGTGGGCAGGAAATCGGCGAAAATCGAATGAAAGGCTTTATTCGCCTTATCGCTGAATACGTCGGTCAGTGTCTGCATGATGCGCCCCGTGATCTCGTTTTATGTTGTACTGATACCAGTACAACACGGGCCCGGCAGGTGACGAAGGCGATACGTCGGGTATTATCAGAATGAATATGTCGGTCTGAAATGGTTTATCAGTGAGCCATCAGCTCCGGCCCCGGGACGCGAATCAACGGTCGTTATGCTGTAGCACCTCCACGAACTGTCCGCAGCTGTCGCAGCAGTACTCATTGGCGAACCTGCCATCGTCTTTCCAGTTGTTTGCCCCGCAGCGGCAGAGCAGTACACGTACCTGAGAAGGGCGGATGCGAGCTTGACCGAATTTGGTTGTCCACTGAGGCTCGCCATCAAAGCGAAAAGAGTCAATGCGAAACCTGCTTTCGCGTTCGTAGGTGTTGAGGTATTTGAAGTACAGCTCTTCAGAGAGAATGGCATCGGTCATCGTGTATTCCCTGTCTGGCCCCGTGGAGGGTGATTTGCGGCAGAGTGTTGCGTTGCGAAAACTGCCAGGTTGTCGGAGCCATTACACCACGGGTCATACAGGTCACGAAGGGGGTTACTTACCAGCCAGCGCTTTCTCTTCCCTGGTAGCCAGGCGCATTTGCCCGAAACCTTCACGGATCAGCAACGGCTTTTCTTTCTTCCAGCCCTTAACGACGGACTCACCGAAACGACGCGGGGCGTTACCATTCCAGGTGGCTATGACGTGGTTATCATGGACTTCGACAATCACGACCGGGTGGACGACAACTGTTTTAAGTGTGGTGTTGCCCATATTTACCCGGCTAACCGACCAGACACTCATCCCGACTTCCAGCTGGCTTATTTTCATCTTCATTTCCTTCTAAACGAACGTAGTGCGCCACGGCGTAATGTCGTGACGCACATTACCATGCCCGGGGCTTATCAGAACATAAGCCAGGTGGCGTTACCGGCAGTATTTCTGGACTGGTAGGCTTTTGCCTGCGCGTGAAGCAGCTTCCACAGCTGACGAAGTGTAGCAGCATGATTTTCACCACCAGCATTAACCCGCAGTTCGCCGATCTCGCGGGTAACAGTGAAACAATTCCGGCTCTCATCCCAGCCTGAATGTTCACGCGCTTCCACCACCAGATCATTAGACGTATCAGGGCCGGTCTTTGCTGCATTCAGCACGAACTCCGTTTTAACAGTAATACGGCTGGCGTTATCCGGCGCATCCAGAAAGACGGTGAACCCCTCAGTTCGGCGGTCAGTTATACGACGGCTCCCCCAGGAGGTGATCCCCCTCTGGACACGCATCATTGAAAGAGCGTGGGACTCGGTTGCCTGCACTGTGCGATACAGGTCGGTCAGGGAAGAAAGGCTGAAGCTTTCAGGGGCAGTCTGGATAGCGTCGGTCATGGTAGATCCTCGGTTATATGGTGTGTTTTCTGGCTTCAGTAGCTGTCGTTTGCCACGTAATAGGACGTGCCTGGATAGAAGTAGCGGTAATCCGGCTGCATGTCATTGGTGATGACGGATGCTTCTTCCCAGACCCCGCTGGTGGACATAAACTCATCTGTCGTTTCATTCTCCAGCCGCATATAGCGTTCAGGAGCGCATTCCGCCCAGGCGCGTTTCACCGTATCCCAGTTAGCGTACTGGCTGATTTCAATATTCAGGGGCGCATTCTTCTCAGGCTGGTTACGGCGGGAACTCAGCACGAAATTCAGCTTCAGGACGATACGACTGTCGTTGTCAGGAGTATCCATCCAGATCTGGTATTCAGCCGTAGGCCGGGATGACTGGTTTTTGCGGCCCCACGAGGTGACACCGGTTTTAACCTGGACTATCGAGACTTTATGCGCATCAGTCTTGCCAACGCTGGTCATCAATTCAGACAGACTTTTAAACATGGTGCATCCCCAGTGATTATTGGTATGTTCGTTTTGTTTACTTATTAAATCACTGGTTACCCGGGTGACGAAGTCAGAGCCGGGTAAAAAAAGGACAAAATTTGCGGATTAGTGGCTGGTGGTGGTATTGGCCTGCGGGACAGGGCCATCGAACAATTTGTCAAAAAATTCCACGCCACGCTGGTACACATCGCGCAGCTCCATATCTTCACGCTCGGTCAGGCCCATCTTATTGAGCACGGCAAGGCCGGTACGAAGGCGAGGAATCAATACGGTTTCCAGATAGATCCTGCGGCCCGCAATAATTTCCGGGGATGCTTCATTGATGTAAAAATCAACGGTTTTCGTGATGCTGAAGTGCTTTACTTCGCTCATCGTCTGGTACTCCTCAGAATGATGTCATGATACTCGGTTTGATTCAGGGGAGGGGAGCAACCCGGGCAAACAAGCCCGGGCGCAGGCAGCAGTTATTCGAGACCCAGTGCAACGTGATCGCCATCATCAGAAAGGCGAATGAATAGCATCTGCGTACCGCCGCTCAAGCCGAACTGGAGATCCCAGCCTGGGACAGAAGATGTCTCGCATTCACGCACATCGATGACCTGGTCACGGTAGAGCAAGAAGCGTGTATCAGACTTGTCATCTTCAGCGACGTGGGCCATCTGATCAGCAAATTTGTCTTCGAGGTCGAACCAGCTTTCCAGCCAGACCTTATCAGAGACCAGGCTGATACCGCAGGCGGATTCCGCCGTGCCGGTCACAGCCTCAGCGACTGGTTCTACAGAAGTCATATTAAATACCGCATCAACTACCAGTGCCTGCTCTGAGGTCGCCGGGTAGATACCTTGCAGATAAACGCTATTGCCGTTCACTTCGAAGCCGTCTTCAAGACTGATGTCGTCATGATCAACGTCATAAACATCCGCGAGGTTGCGAAGACAGATCAGGTTGGCTTCATCTTCGTTCTGCGCTTCAATGCGCATCAGTGGCAGTTCGCCACCACTGGAGTCGGATTCATAGTAGTGAACGTAGAATACATTTTTCTCTTTGCTGGTGGTCATGGCGTTGCCCCGTGTTGTTCGTTTTGTTTACTTATAGTCTCACGGGGTATTCAGGTGACGAAGGAAATCGGGCATAAAAAAGCGGGGATTTAACCCCGCCAGTTTTGATATTTATAATTATGCCAACATGTAGTTCCAGCGCAGTTATTACTTAGGCCTTGGGCCTTTTCGTGTATTACTTTTTTCTGGCTCTTCCACCGACTCTTCTGCTGGTTTTTCCACCGACTCTTGTGTTGGCGTTGTAGTGGCTGCGGCTGCTGCTGCGGCAGTAGCGGTTGAATCGTCATAATCAGTGGTAGCAGTAACATCACCCGATTCAGTCATATGGAGAGTGACAGTGACAGGTTTGCCATCAACAGCAAAATTGAGACTAACTGAACCTTTCATCTTCAGTAAGAGTGCGGCCCGGGTATATCCATCGGAAAGTTTTAAACCAACAGAAGCTAAAGCATCAGCAATTTTGTTATGAATATCGTTGCTCATTTTCATTCCTTAATGTGTGTGTATTAGCGGAATATCAAATCATAAGACTTCAACTGAAAAAGGGTCAGAAGTGAAAAGTTATTTTCTATACGTATGATGGCACAGGAAGGTGGGGTGACGAAGAAGAATAAGCAAAAAAAAAGCGGGGTATTATCCCCGCAAAACTACACACAGCAATTCAATAAAACAACTTCCAGGGGGGCGATGCACACATCACAACTTCGGTCTGTCAGACGGGAACCGGCCTTGGGCGCTTGTATCCCATTTGACGAAAATTTGGTTTTAAAACCGGTAAATCGTTACTCTTTCTTCCTGCTACCCCGGTCTATCACCGGGGTAGCGGAGTCCGCCATTCTCGGCAGCGCCAGCTGATCAGATTACATAGACTCAGATTTAAAGTTACGCGTTCGCATATAACCTCCTTAGTGTGGGCCGGTTCACTGGATTGTGAATTGTCAGTAACGCTAAATTTGTAGACTTCAGGTCTACAGCCTGGCTTATATAGGCAGGCGCGGCAGTTTTTTAAGAGTTTGAACGTAACGAGAGCATTTACATAAATCCTCCTTTCTGTAGCTGACCAGATTTAACGTCTTTGTCTATTCAGTGAACCATACCCTATTCATGTGACGAAGGTTTCTGAGTGTAAAAATACGTAATAAGCAACGCTATTATCGCTAATTCTAAAAATAGGGCGAATTAAAATACCGGCAAAACGCGGACGTTTATACCGGTATTATTTCTGAGCTGCTGGTGCAATATCGCGAGGTAAGCTGTAGTCAGCGCGGCAGGTACTTAACGGCTAGGCTTGCTGGTGGTTAAGGCCTCATCCTGCGCCAGCAACGTGATCACATCCCCGGCAATCTCCGGGCGGATACCAGGCGATTTATGCGCGGCATGGGCCGCGACAGCCAGCGGTCTCCAGTTGAGTGATGCTGCAATACGTCTGATCTCTTCAATAACCCGGAATGTATCGCTCTCCAGCGCCAGACCCGCACGGGCGGTATCGAAAGATACGCGCTGCGCCGAAGTGAGCGGCGAGTGCTTCTTCAGTTCTGCGGTGATGATACGCTGCGCTTCAGCACCGATTGACGCGCCACCTTCGACGACCCCGGTTAAACCGACGAGCTTACCTCCATCACTGCGGCTATTATCGTCTTTAACCCTGGGTGGCGGGGCCAGGGCGGTCAGATCCACGTCCTGCTGTAAGAGCTCCAGCAGGTCAGCCAGCATATCGGGTTTAATCACACCTTTTAAACCCGCTGCGCGTTTCGCTAGGCTGACAGGAGAACGGCCCAGGCGGGCGGACATCGCAATAAGGCAATTAGCCAGAACAAAGAGGTCATCAACCCCAATCAGTGGCGCACACTCTTGCCTGAACGTCTGATCATCCCGGAATGCAGGAGCTGGTGGGGCCGGTTTAGGCGTTTTGGCCTTTGCCTGCGGCTTGTCATAACCACGTAGGGCTTTTTCTGCACTGTCTGAAACCTTACGGATGCTTTGCGCCAGATCATCACCACCTGCCAGGCCTGCGGTCAACTGAAGCATATAATCGAGCCTGCCGAGCATGTCAGGGGAAGCAAGCCCGGTCGCTATCTTCTGGCTGATGTCGTTAAGGTTGCTGAGTATACCACCGGCGATTTTAGACGGAGGAGTAACAACCGCCTGGACATTATGGCTGGTATGAATTTCCCGCGACACCAGGGTGAGGACTTTGCGCCAGTCAGGTTGTACACCAGCATCAAGCGTCTCAAGGTGGCTTATTGCATTTCTCAGGCTATCCCATCTGGATAGCTGTAGAGGGTCACCGTTCTGCTTTCCTGATTTCAGCCACTGAACGAGGTAGACGAAGTCAGATGTAGCTGAGGCCACCAGCCCGGCAATAACGCGCTCTCTTGCTTGAGGCGTTGTAGGGTTAGATCTTCGCACCGGCAGACGGTCATTTTTATGTGCCGTTGGTCTTTTCATTTCGAATATCTCAACTTGGTTCCATCAACGATAACTCCGCGCCCGGGAGCCAGACAGCATGAAACAATGTATTTACCATGTTTGATAAAAGCGCAACCGGCAGCGCCGTCAAAAAAATGCTATATGACAGCGCTGGTTAGAGCAGAAAGATTCAGGGAGGTTTTACATCTACTCTCGATCATCTGTGAGGAAGAGATGCAGTTGAGTCACAAAGGCATCGAGATAAGGGGTATTTCTGGCATTGTCTGCAAAGTTCATTTTGGCATTGGTGTCGTCGTATACATGCATCCAGCCGCTGTTTCTGGCAATACGACGTACATCAGTATTTGCCGGGTAGAGTTTCCCAATAGCTTCACGCAGACCTTCAATTTCTGAGATCAACTGCCGGGCATTCGCAGCAGGCTCAGGAGCCGATGGGACGAGAACCCGGAATTCAGCGGTTTCCGGCTGCATCTTAATCACTTCAATGACTTTGTCCCGGGCAACGGAATTCCATTCAGTAGTCATGCCGTTGTACTGGTTTCGGATGCGGAACTGGTAAACCGGCTGCTGTTCGTTAACAAGCAACCAGGCATCGGCAAGTGCAAGATAGAACGAGACAGGCCGGTTTATCATCTGGTGTTCCTGAAGGGCTTTTTTATAGCTATGGACATCTTCAGGAAGGACATCAGTGATACTGGAGGTGAATTTTAGCGGATCCAGTGGACAGACCGGGCCGATAACCCTAAGCACAGCAACAGGATTATTACCATCATCAGTAAACCAGAAGTCATTTTCTGGGCCGATATTGAGCCTTACATCTGCGGTCTGATTCTCTGCGAGAACGGCCTGCACCCGACGACCGTTCTGCCACCAGCGTGGTGTACCTTGCATACATACCTCGTACAGGAAATTAGCCCGAAGCCCACCTGCTGGTGGGCGGTCGGAACACAAGTCTACTGAAGGTACTGCTCTGCCTGAGCAATACGAGAAAGAGTACCGGCATTCGGTTCAATCATCTGGATACGTCGGCTGTCCTCCAGTAAACCGGCAATAAGGTGCTTGTCGGTATATGGGGCATCGTCATCCCCGAGCATACGGCGGATAGCAGATAAATCGCCGGATGGAACCGGGTATACCGACTCAATAAAGAGCTGGTCACCGTGAGGATTCTCCCACTCATATGGGGTTTGGGCGGAAGCAGCAAAACCCGAATCATTCAGACGTGCGAAATCTTCAAGCGCCTGGAGGCGGGCCGCAGATTCATCGGTAGCGTAGATTAGGATCATTCGCGCCGTCTCAGGCGATGAGCAGAACAGCAAAATGAGAAATGGCAGCATGTTATAGACTCCTTCAGTTTGCGACTTGTTGAGCTGGCGGTGTGGCTACGCTAGTGAGTTGCTTAAGGCGAATGTTCAGCTCATGAATTACATCATCGCGTTTGCGCCAGCTGGTGGATGGTAGAGCCAGGAGCGCTTCAGCTTCGGACACGGAGAGACCGGCCAGGTGAGCTTTCGATGAAATCTCTGCGTTATATAATTGCTTCAGCACAATCAATGAGTGCTGGGAGGATGCAGCCATCATCATGAAATGGCGAAGCACCGCACAATAGATTTGAGTAGACATATTAAGCCGCCTCGTTCAATGCGTGAGGTAATGATTAATGGCATGTTCAACATAGCCAACAGATTTACCCACCAGGTGTGCAAGCTGCTGCACATGATGATGGTGAACTTCACGGCACGGGCCAAATGAAGTGGTGTAGCGATACCAGAGGCTGCGGCCTACAGAAAAAAGTTCTTTCTCTGTCTGCGGGCGAACTGGATAACAAACAGGACGTGCAGATGTAGTGCGACGAACGTTATTTCGTACTTGATGAATTGCAGTATTCATAAATCACCCCGCGTATGTTTTTCGTTTTGTTTACTAACTTCAGTTAAACACACGCTGGGTGGCTGACGAATAGAAAATCCATAAATAAATGAGCTAAAGATTTAAGCTCTTTATGAAAGAATTATTCTGGGGTTGGAAACCAGATAATGTCCGAAATAGGCTTATTGCCCGTCAGTAAAGCGAGGCTGGAATGCAGTTCTTTAACGACCTGCTTATTATCCTGCGTTTGCTCAAGTGCGGTTATAGCCTTTAGCAGGGTATTTGCCACAGATGCTTTAGCATATGCCTGCGGTGAGCCGATTAGCACCTGACGCATTAGCTCCGCATTGTTAGAAGCCAAATAGCCTTGCTCCTCGGAAATTCTTTCTGCATCGGGTGCTGAAATAACCAATGCGGCAAGTTCGTGATCGTTTGCATAGTTGATAACATCAGATAGCATTTCGAGAGCTGTGGTATCTGTCATGATAAAGCCGTCAGCTACCCACTGAGGAGCAACATCGAAGCGAACTACCCAGGAATAAGGTTTAACGTTTGACATACAGAGACCTCATTAAAGAGAGATATAAGCGTCGGGATTTTCTTCAACAGAAAGAAACTCAATATCTTCGAGATGCATTCCTGCATTACGAATGCCTACCTCGGATAACCACGACAGTATTGTTTCATGATCCGGTTCACCAGAAAAATCAACAAAGGCTGGAAGAGCCCAGTCGGGTGTATAGCCAGCGCTATACATTACAGTGGCAGTAAAGCGCCCAATGTGGGGAATTTTGAAAAGGATGGATGCCTGCTCAGGGGTATTAATTACCATGCCGTGATGATAGACGACATCCCAGTTTACCCCATGCTCCCCTGTATTTCCTCGATAGAGATGGTGGCGGTCAACGGCCCAAAGGACACCTTCGCTATCCAACCAGCAGAAATAATTATTATCTGGGGATAACGTGATCCCAAGGTTCATTAACTCCGCCACCAGCAAGCAAGGGTTAATATCAGTTACAGTTTTAATAATCGTCAGCCCCATCTCGGTTCCGGTAGTAACTGTCAGTACCTTGGAGGCACTGATCCAGAATTGATAACCTGCTTCTTTAGCCTTCGCGATTAAATTAAACATTGTTGCTTCCCATTGAATGGCAGTTAGGTCAATAACAACATGAGGCTGGTGGGTGACAAATAGGGAATCTGACGATATTTCAAGAAAGAATTTAGCGATGAGAAATGCAGGGGGAACAATATGGTCTGTACTTGCCAGCGCTTCGCTCGGCCAACCCCTCGACAGCCCGAAAACAAGTTTCGGTCTGCCTCACGGTTATCTACTGACAAAGGCGGGGATTATTCGGGGTACTGTATGAACTACACAATTTCAATCGGAACAAAAGAAAGCAGCAACCCCTAAACAAATGATTGAGAGTAACCAGAAAAAGGCGAGTACTACTACAGCGCTTAAAGATAGTGGAACGGTTTTTGATAGCATAACGCCCATACCTACACCAAATGAACATAGTGCGATAGATCCTAATTTCAATTTGCTCTTATACGAAATTAACATTGGCTTCTCCTCAAAATAGGTGTGGTGCTTGCCAGCGCTTCGCTCGGCCAACCCCGAGACAACCCGAAAGCAAGTTTCGGTCTGTCCCGGGGTTCCGGGTAACGGCCAGACTTACCGCAGATCTTCTTTAGCGTTAATCATATGACATATGAATAAGAATTAATCACGATACAACTGGATAAAACTCTCCACACGGGTTCCATCACAATAGCTCGGCCAGGCGTTCATCACAGGTAGTTCTTCTGTTGTGAATCTTCCCAGTGCGAGAGCTACAGAATACCAGACCGGGAAAATCGTATTGGCTGATGTCATATTCCCATTGTTGATTAACTCATAGAGTCCGCGTCCATTAGCCCATGCACTTTCTGGTGTATCACCGGCAAGGTAGTTATCCACCCAGATGGATGGTGACAGAGCCTGACCTTTCGCCAGTCTCGCTAACAACTCGTACCACTTCAGATATTCCGTGGTTCGCAGTGAGAGAATCGGGATTCCGCCACGTCTTAACAGTGCTGCCGCAGAACGTGAGTCTACCGGTGCGGCAATTCTATCCAGGTGGTTACGGGCTTGCTTTATCCGTGCTGATATTCCCGCAGGGCTCACTCGGGAGATGTATTTCTCCACCGTCTCAGTAGCTTCAGCGATATCCGGGGCCAACGAACCATCAACATGGAGGGGACATAAAACAAGGCCGGTATCATCGTGAGTCACCCAGGCAGAATTGTCAGTCGGGTTCCTGACGATAGACAACGACTCACTTTGACCCAAGATCGTTAACCTGAATGACTTAAGCCTTTCGGCTATCCAGCTGCCTCCATCACCAAAAACCTCAATGCGCTCGTGACTCATACCGCATCACCTCTACAAGTGCTTTACATTCAGACCTAATCATAACGGCTTCCCCGTTCGGAACAAAATCAGGGCATAGCCAAACCATACTCAGGAAATTTACAGATATGTCGATCTACAAAACGCGCTCAAAACGCTCAGGCGCGTTTTAATCAATCCGATCGTGAAAATACCAGGGGGATAAGCTCAGAATCGTTCTGAGGCGATTCTGGCGTGGTTTTATCCCAATAACGGATCCTTTTGCGAATACAGATCGGTTTACAAGGGAATTTGGCTGGTATGAGACGGAGATGATCCACTTTGATAATCTGAGCGATAATTTGTTAATGGTTTCGTTTTGTTTACGCGTGTATCGGGAGGGAAGTTATTCCGAACGAGGGTATCGACTTCATATTGTCCGTTTCGATAGCCGATCACAATTTCTAAGCGGTACTCGCCGCGACAAAAACCCCCGGAGGAAAACCATGTTGGTTATTCACTTTTGGTTTTCCCCGGCGATTAAAACCAGGGCAACCTCCGGTTGCCCATAAAAACCCCCGGAGGAAATTCATCTTTCCTCCGACATCGTGCGGTTTGATTATTACCATGCTCAACCTCCCGATGTAAAAATAGAGAAAACCGACGCTATCGCTTCCGCTTTGTTTACCTTCCATATTCGCGCCCGCGAAATAGTCCGCTGCATTCCCACCCGATCATACCCGTGACCTGCTCCCCGTTGATTAGTACACCCCGATGTTAGTAATGTCTTCATAAGCCACATGAGGACATCCCCATGAAGAAGCGTTTTTCCGACGAACAGATCATCAGTATTCTCCGCGAAGCCGAAGCCGAAGCTGGGGTACCCGCCCGTGAACTCTGCCGCAAGCATGCCATTTCCGATGCCACGTTTTACACCTGGCGTAAGAAGTATGGCGGTATGGAGGTGCCTGAAGTTAAGCGCCTGAAGTCGCTTGAGGAAGAGAACGCCAGACTCAAGAAGCTGCTTGCCGAAGCCATGCTGGATAAAGAGGCGCTTCAGGTGGCTCTTGGGCGAAAGTACTGACGACAGACCAGAAGCGGGAAGCCGTGATGTTGATGTGTGATGCGACCGGTCTGTCGCAACGTCGTGCCTGCAGGCTTACAGGTTTATCCCTGTCGACCTGCCGCTATGAGGCTCACCGTCCGGCTGCTGATGCGCATTTATCAGGGCGCATCACTGAGCTGGCACTGGAGCGCAGGCGTTTTGGCTACCGTCGTATTTGGCAGTTGCTGCGCCGTGAAGGGCTTCATGTTAATCATAAGCGCGTGTACCGGCTTTATCACCTCAGTGGCCTGAGCGTAAAACGCAGAAGACGTCGTAAAGGGCTGGCAACAGAACGTCTGCCGCTGCTCCGTCCGGCGGCGCCCAATCTGACCTGGTCGATGGATTTCGTCATGGACGCACTTTCCACCGGTCGCAGGATCAAGTGTCTTACCTGCGTCGATGATTTCACAAAGGAATGCCTGACGGTCACTGTTGCCTTTGGGATTTCAGGCGTTCAGGTCACGCGTATTCTGGACAGCATTGCACTGTTTCGAGGCTATCCGGCGACGATAAGAACTGACCAGGGGCCGGAGTTCACTTGCCGTGCACTGGATCAATGGGCCTTTGAGCATGGTGTTGAGTTGCGCTTAATCCAGCCGGGCAAGCCAACGCAGAACGGATTTATTGAGAGCTTTAACGGACGATTTCGCGATGAATGTTTGAATGAGCACTGGTTCAGCGATATCGTTCATGCCAGGAAAATTATTAATGACTGGCGGCAGGATTATAACGAATGCCGCCCGCACTCCACGCTGAATTATCAGACACCGTCTGAATTTGCAGCGGGCTGGA
Source organism: Citrobacter sp. RHB35-C21 (assembly GCF_013816515.1). Taxonomy (NCBI): domain Bacteria; kingdom Pseudomonadati; phylum Pseudomonadota; class Gammaproteobacteria; order Enterobacterales; family Enterobacteriaceae; genus Citrobacter; species Citrobacter sp. RHB35-C21. Next base: position 186,663 of record NZ_CP057148.1, on the reverse strand, counting down.
GAAAGGGTCATTCTGAGAATGAAGATTCCGACGTTACTAACTGAGTGTTGTATCTAATCGTGGGGGCAGGTCACTTGGTCGGTGCCATGACGCGACTATTTTCAGGTGATTGCTGATACAACTCACAACAGGCTTGAGCAATGTCGCTCTTTGCCGTTTCGTGGAAGTGAATAGCCCCCGTACTTAGTTTTTCAGGCACGATACCTTGATTAATGAGCTTGGAGTATTCAGGAAGGCACTGTTGCAAAGTTAGCGATGAGGCAGCCTTTTGTCTTATTCAAAGGCCTTACATTTCAAAAACTCTGCTTACCAGGCGCATTTCGCCCAGGGGATCACCATAATAAAATGCTGAGGCCTGGCCTTTGCGTAGTGCACGCATCACCTCAATACCTTTGATGGTGGCGTAAGCCGTCTTCATGGATTTAAATCCCAGCGTGGCGCCGATTATCCGTTTCAGTTTGCCATGATCGCATTCAATCACGTTGTTCCGGTACTTAATCTGTCGGTGTTCAACGTCAGACGGGCACCGGCCTTCGCGTTTGAGCAGAGCAAGCGCGCGACCATAGGCGGGCGCTTTATCCGTGTTGATGAATCGCGGGATCTGCCACTTCTTCACGTTGTTGAGGATTTTACCCAGAAACCGGTATGCAGCTTTGCTGTTACGACGGGAGGAGAGATAAAAATCGACAGTGCGGCCCCGGCTGTCGACGGCCCGGTACAGATACGCCCAGCGGCCATTGACCTTCACGTAGGTTTCATCCATGTGCCACGGGCAAAGATCGGAAGGGTTACGCCAGTACCAGCGCAGCCGTTTTTCCATTTCAGGCGCATAACGCTGAACCCAGCGGTAAATCGTGGAGTGATCGACATTCACTCCGCGTTCAGCCAGCATCTCCTGCAGCTCACGGTAACTGATGCCGTATTTGCAGTACCAGCGTACGGCCCACAGAATGATGTCACGCTGAAAATGCCGGCCTTTGAATGGGTTCATGTGCAGCTCCATCAGCAAAAGGGGATGATAAGTTTATCACCACCGACTATTTGCAACAGTGCCGGCAGATTTACCCGCTGATCTGGTTACACAGGCCAGTGCTTCTATCAGTGAAACCATTCAGGTGGTCAATAGCCTTGGTGGGGACGAGCATCTACTGAGCAGCGCCAAACTGGCCTTTTCTGCCTCACATAGTCTGGTATTAGGTACTGCCAGCGTACTGTTAATTCTGCTGGCGGTAGTCGTTTGGTTTACCCTGCCAGAGAGGAAAATACGGCAATTGGGCAAACAGCGTGCCACACCTCACTGATTAGGGTGTGGTTAACACTTCATTAATTAAACAGTCATTACTCTTACTTAACTGTGTGATATACCTATTTAGGGTTTGAAACATTAGAGTTTGAAATAGGTAAGGTCTGAGCAATGACTGAGCAAACGTCCCCCGCACAACTTGATCTCGATAGCGCGGCTCAGCCCCCCAGAGTTTATATCCGGGGGGACTGGGTGTTGGCGCATTACTGCGTTTTGGAGCCGCGCGTTGCGCAATTGCGCGCTAATATGCCCAGTGGGGGGGTATTTGATCTCAACCAACTGGGGGCGTTAGATACCGCCGGTGCAACGTTGTTAGCTCTGCTTCTGGGTGAGGACCGTGTAGCAAATTTACGCGAACTTGCGCCTAAATTGCCAGAAGAGCGGAGGATATTACTTGAAACGGTAAGCCATGTATTGCCTGACTTAACCCCTGAGTTGTCTGAAAAACCCACACGGTTTTGGCTTGAGATGCTGGCTAATACCGGCCGTTCGGTAGATAACTTATGGCAAGATATTAAGTCACTATTGGGCTTTATTGGTCTGGCGCTGGAAACCTTGCTGGGAACACTTTTTCGCCCCTCCCGCTGGCGCATTACCTCATTAATTGCCAATATTCAACAGATTGGCCTCAATGCTGTGCCGATCATTATGTTGCTCACCTTTTTGGTGGGGGCAGTTATCGCCTTTCTCGGTGCAACCGTACTCACTACTTTCGGCGCGGGCATTTTTACCGTCGATTTGGTGGTATTTTCTTTTCTACGTGAATTTGCGGTACTGCTTACCGCGATCCTGATGGCAGGGCGAACAGCCAGTGCTTTTACCGCTGAAATTGGCTTGATGAAAGCCAATGAAGAGATTGATGCTATCCAAACACTGGGCTTGAATCCGGTCGAACTGTTGGTGCTACCGCGCGTCTTGGCACTATTGATCTCTCTGCCGATGCTAACCTTTATTGGCATGGTTTGCGGTATTTTCGGTGGCATGGTGGTGTGTGCCTTAACACTGGATATCTCTCCCACTATGTTTTTGTCGATTATGCAAAACAGTAATGGGTTGCAGCATTTTCTGGTGGGAATAAGTAAAGCCCCTATTTTTGCTTTCCTGATTGCTATTATTGGCTGTCTGGAGGGGTTCAAAGTAACCGGTAGTGCTGAATCAGTCGGGGTTCATACCACCACCAGTGTGGTGCATTCGATCTTTGTGGTGATTTTGCTTGATGCCGTGGCAGCGCTATTTTTCATGGAAATGGGGTGGTGAGCCAAATGACGCAAGATGCAATCATTCAAATTCGCGATCTGGTTAACTGCTTTGGCGTACAGTGCGTGCATCAAGGGTTGAATCTTGATGTTAAGCGCGGCGAAGTTCTTGGCGTGGTTGGTGGCTCGGGTACCGGTAAATCTGTTCTGTTACGCAGTATTGTTGGGTTACGTCGTCCGACTGACGGGAAAATTCATGTTTTTGGCAAGGATTTAATGGCACTGTCAGGTCAATCCCGCGCCATGGTCGAGCGCCGATTCGGCGTATTATTTCAACGAGGCGCACTGTTCAGTTCTCTAACCGTGACCGAGAACGTGGCATTACCATTAATAGAAAACGCCGGATTACCCCGGTCTGAGGCTGAGCGATTGGCTCAGGTTAAACTGGCACTGGCTGGGCTACCGCCGGGCACTGGCAGTAAGTATCCAGCATCTCTGTCGGGTGGTATGGTCAAGCGTGTTGCGCTAGCCCGTGCCTTAGCACTGGACCCGGATATTCTGTTTCTTGATGAACCGACTGCGGGTCTTGATCCCATTGGTGCGGCGGCGTTTGACAGTTTGATCCGCACCCTGCGGGATGCCCTCAATCTAACGGTATTCTTGGTGACCCACGATCTGGATACGCTGTATACACTGTGTGATCGTGTGGCGGTGCTTTCGCAGAAAAAAGTGCTGGTGGTTGATACTCTGGATAAAGTTGCAGCGACTGATGATGGCTGGATTCAGGCGTATTTTCATGGCCCACGTGGCCGGGCTGCTTATCAGGCAGCGGCAATTAACAGTGGAGAGAGGTTGTAATATGGAAACCCGTGCTCATCATGTCGTTATTGGTTTGTTCACTCTTATTGTGGTGAGTGCCGCGCTGCTGTTTTGCCTATGGCTGACAAATTCCGGTTCTGATCGCCAGTTCAGATTGTACGATATCGTTTTCAATGAGCCTGTGAGTGGCCTGTCACAGGGTAGCACCGTTCAGTACAGCGGGATTCGAGTCGGTGAGGTGACGCAATTACGCCTGGACCGAGACAATCCGAATAAGGTTTGGGCACGTATTCGCGTTTCTGCATCTACTCCGATACGCGAAGATACCCAAGCTCGTCTCACCGTCGCGGGTATTACCGGCACCTCAAATATTCAATTCAGCAGTGGCAGCCAGACCAGCCCGTTGCTGGAGGGCAAAGATGACGAGGTTCCTATCATTATTGCTACCCCTTCGCCGATGAGCCAGTTACTGGCTAACGGTGAGAATTTCATGACCAATGCGAATGAAGTGTTGGTGCGTTTGAACCAGTTGCTGGCACCGGATAACCAGCAGCGCCTAGTAACGACACTGGATAATCTCGCGCTGGTCACCCAAACTGTGGCTGATCAACGTGGTGATCTCCGTACCCTGTTGCAGCAGTTGGCGCAGGCCAGTAAACAGGCTAATGAGACACTGACTCAAACCAATCGCCTGCTGCGTAATGCTAACGGCTTAATGGATGGGCAGGGGAAACAACTGGTCAGTGATGCCGCCAAAACCATGGCATCGTTGCAAAATACCAGTACCATCCTCAATAAATTGGTGAGTGAAAATAAAACCTCACTCAATAACGGGATGCAAGGGATGAATGAGCTGGGGCCGGCAGTAGATGAGCTGCGCAGAACATTAGCGACATTACGTGCCGCCGTTTCTCGTTTGGAAGAAAACCCAGCGGCCTTGTTGCGCGGCCGTGAAAGAACACAGGAGTTTACGCCTTAATGCTCTCTTTTAATGTGATGCGCTATGCAGGCCGCCGCGTGTGGCTATTGATGATATCCGGGGGGGCGATACTGCTCTCTGCCTGCACCATTTTACCTTCGGCCCCTGTATCACAAGTTTATCTTCTGCCGGTGCCACCTGCAGTCAGTGTGCCACACGCGCAGACAGTAAACTGGTCATTACGGGTTTCACAACCGGCGACGAACCAGTTTCTTAATAGCTCACGCATAGCGGTGCAGCCTCAGGGCCAGGAGATTGCGGTTTATAAAAACTCCCGTTGGAGTGATTCGGCGCCGATTTTGGTGCGCAATCGTCTTATTCAGGCGTTCCGTAGCGATGGGCGAATCCGTGCAGTCAGTAGCGACGATGATAGCTTGCAGGCTGATGTGGAGTTGAGTGGTGATCTGTCCGCGTTCCAAGGGGTATACCATGTTGGTAGCAGCGAAGTGCTGATCCGTTTTGATGCTCGGCTGGTAAGAATTTCAGATCGTAGGATTATTGCGACTCGCCAGTTTGACATTCGCCAACCGATAAAAGGTAACGAGATGAACGAGGTGGTTCAGGCCTTTGGCCTGGCCAGTGACCAGTTAGCCACTCAAGTGCTCAACTGGACGATGCAGCAATCCCCTGCGCAGGGTTGATATCTAAACCAGCACCGGTTGGTTTTATCTGAGGCGAGTTGGCAGTAGCTAACTCGCCTTTTTTATCGTCTAGTTTAATGATTCAAGGCGAATAATTGCGTCTAAGGGGAAAATATTCTCTTTATTGTTTTGTGATTAGTATCTCATTGAGGGTAATGCTACCAACTTGCTGATTTAGTGTATGATGGTGGTTTTGAGGTGCTCCAGTGGCTTCCATCTCCATCACTTGTCCCTCCTGCTCAGCTACTGAAGGCGTGGTGCGTAACGGTAAAAGTACTGCCGGACATCAGCGCTATCTGGGGTCAGTTTGGATATAGAGAATTATTGTACTATAAGGGCTTCCCCGGCATGTCAACGCCGGTGTTTACGGTTTCTGTCTGCACTATAGTAAAAAAATAAAGGGGAGAGACTGCGGTACTATAAACGGTCATGATGAATCGTCATCGATTCGGACCCTGATGAAAGACGCTCGTGAGGTTCTTGTTCGTTAAGCGGATACGTATATCCTGTACAATAGCCAGATAGGCCTCACGGGGTCTAACCCTTTATCATCAACGAATTGCAGGTCAGATGGTTATACAGCTTCGAGCTTTAGTTGACTGAGTACAGCCGGAAATCATCACCGTAATGTAGTGATGCCCAACACAGCCGCGCATTTTTGGCGGCGATGGCCACAACAGCCCGCCAGTACCCTCTGCGCTCAACCAACATACAAACCCAACGGCTGAATGAGTCAGTCCTTTTCCCGGCGCCAATAAGCACTGAACGAGCCCCCTGAACCAGAAGCGTTCGCAGATACGAATCACCGGCTTTTGTGATCCTGCCGAGTTTCGACTTTCCCCCGCTGCTGTATTGTGATGGCGTCAGCCCCAGCCAGGCTGCCAGTTGACGTCCATTTTTAAAATCATGTGCATTACCGATACTGGCGACCAGTGCACAGGCCGTTGTGGGACCAACGCCCTTTAGCTCCATCAGCCGCTGACTGCGATGATCTGTTTTGGCTATGTGGGACAAAATTCGGTCATATTCAGTGATGTTAGCTTCAATGCGATCAACGTGTTCCATCAAATCATCAACACATTGCTGAACCTGAAGCGGTAAAGAGCTCTTCTGCACAGAAACCATGTGGCGCAGGGCATCAGCACTTTGTGGCGCGATGACACCGAATTCAGATATCAATCCTCGCAGACGATTATACGTTGCTGTTTTCTCTTCGATAAAACCCTGACGGGTACGATGTAAACACTGCATGGCCTGCTGGCTTTCGTCTTTCACTGGTACGAACCGCATATGCGGACGACGAACAGCTTCACAGATAGCCTGAGCATCAGCTGCATCATTTTTTCCTGATTTTCCGGCCATACGATAAGGCGATATAAACTTAGCAGCCATCAGACGTGGCTCATGACCATACTGCCGAAACAATCTTGCCCAGTAATGAGCCCCGGAGCATGCTTCCATCCCGATAACACAGGGAGGCAAACTTGCAATTAACTCAGGAAGTGCAGCACGCGATACTTTAGGCTTAACCAGAACAGTTCTACCATTTTGATCAACACTGTGAACAGCAAACACATTTTTAGCAAGATCGATACCGACAGTCGTGATAGTCATAACGAATTCCTCCGGGACGATGTGTACCCCATGATTGCACAAGAGTTAATCAGGCGCATAATCAGGGGAAGTCCCTTCCATTCGTTAAGATCAAATTTTAACCTGTAATACACTGATAAATTACTGCGCACCTCCTCCCCCCTGCTCTAAGGAAGGTGCGAACAAGTCCCTGATATGAGATCATGTTTGTCATCTGGAGCCATGGAACAGGGTTCATCATGAGTCATCAACTTACCTTCGCCAACAGTGAATTCAGCAGTAAGCGCCGTCAGACCAGAAAAGAGATTTTCTTGTCCCGCATGGAGCAGATTCTGCCATGGCAAAACATGGTGGAAGTCATCGAGCCGTTTTACCCCAAGGCTGGTAATGGCCGGCGACCTTATCCGCTGGAAACCATGCTACGCATTCACTGCATGCAGCATTGGTACAACCTGAGCGATGGCGCGATGGAAGATGCTCTGTACGAAATCGCCTCCATGCGTCTGTTTGCCCGGTTATCCCTGGATAGCGCCTTGCCGGACCGCACCACCATCATGAATTTCCGCCACCTGCTGGAGCAGCATCAACTGGCCCGCCAATTGTTCAAGACCATCAATCGCTGGCTGGCCGAAGCAGGCGTCATGATGACTCAAGGCACCTTGGTCGATGCCACCATCATTGAGGCACCCAGCTCGACCAAGAACAAAGAGCAGCAACGCGATCCGGAGATGCATCAGACCAAGAAAGGCAATCAGTGGCACTTTGGCATGAAGGCCCACATTGGTGTCGATGCCAAGAGTGGCCTGACCCACAGCCTGGTCACCACCGCGGCCAACGAGCATGACCTCAATCAGCCGGGTAATCTGCTTCATGGAGAGGAGCAATTTGTCTCAGCCGATGCCGGCTACCAAGGAGCGCCACAGCGCGAGGAGCTGGCCGAGGTGGATGTGGACTGGCTGATCGCCGAGCGTCCCGGCAGGGTAAAAACCTTGAAGCAGCATCCGCGCAAGAACAAAACGGCCATCAACATCGAATACATGAAAGCCAGCATCCGGGCCAGGGTGGAGCACCCGTTTCGCATCATCAAGCGGCAGTTCGGCTTCGTGAAAGCCAGATACAAGGGGCTGCTGAAAAACGATAACCAACTGGCGATGTTATTCACCCTGGCCAACCTGTTTCGGGTGGACCAAATGATACGTCAGTGGGAGAGATCTCAGTAAAAACCGGAAATAACGCCAGAAATGGTGGAAAAAATAGCCTAAATAGGCTGATTCAAGGCATTTACGGGAGAAAAAATCGGCTCAAACATGAAGAAATGAAATGACTGAGTCAGCCGAGAAGAATTTCCCCGCTTATTCGCACCTTCCCTATGTCTTTACGCACATAAATATCCGGCAGAATAAGGATAAACTCATCTCCGCCCTGCCGGGCAACCAGATCGATTTTACGGGTACAGGACCGCAACCGGCTGGCGACTTCATTGAGTAACGCATCGCCCGCATTGTGGCCGAATAAATCATTTACCGGTTTGAATTTATCTAGGTCGAGGCTGATCATGGCCAGGGGATGATCCGGATCGGGTAAAGAACGCAGCTCATCTTCCAGAAACTCTTTCATTCTGACCCGGTTTGGCAGGCCGGTTAATTCATCATGCCGCGATAAATACTCGGCACGCTCCTGCGCCTCCACTTCCAGAGTGACATCGGTCACCGTACCGCGAAAGCCCATAGAACCATCATCCATAATGGCGTGCTTCGCCACCACATTGCAGTAACGCTGATGGCCCTGAGCTGAGAAATAGCGGGCCTTTTTGAGCGTGTAATTACTGCTCGTCTGCGGATTCAGCAGCCAGTGATGAAAAAGGATTTTGTCGCTGTGGATGAAATCCAACATGTTCCGCCCAAGCCAGTCGTCAGAATGATGACCGGTAACGCCAGAAAAACGGTCGGATAACCACGTTAGCCGTGCCTCGCTGTCCGCTTCCCAAATCCAGTCGGTGGTGGCTTCAATGACGTCGCGAAAGCGTCGTTCACTTGCCGTAAGCGCTTGTCGGCTTTGCTCAAGCAGGAAAACATTTTCGTCATTAATTTGCGCTTTGATTAACGCACCACGCCGCATCAACCAGGTAAATGCAATGGTCGATAACATCAGAATGATGATTAACGGCAGCTCCCGGTTCATCAGCGCTCTGCCCGGATCGTCGCTTCGCCACTCAATCAGAACATCGCCATTATCAATGGGTAAAATAAGCTGAGCTTCCCGGTAGTCGGCTTTCAGGTGTGGCTCCATTCTGCCGAACGTATGCGCATTATGAATGCCGTATTCGTTGCCCATTTTCTCCAGTTTAACGGGCGTTAACACGTCGGCGAAAATCAGTACCGAGGCATCTTCCGCCACCGGCGTGATGCTTTCATCGTCTCCCGACGTGATCCGGGCCGCCGCCAGTAAGGTGAGTTGCCCGTTGGTCATCATAAGGCGTGAGACGGCTTTACCCTGGCTTTGTGAGAGGTCGTTAAAAAGTTCTTTGGTGATGTTCCGGTTGAGCCATTTCTCGAAAGGCTGGCTGACAAGATTTCCTTCAATGACGCTATAACGCGTCTCCCCGGCGGGAGACAAAACAAATACGCCTTCATACTGGTAATTCGTGTAAAGCGATTCACCAAGGTTCTGGCTGTCCCATGCCCATTTAACATTCACCTGCTTGTGCAAATTATTATACGCTTCGCCCCAGTCGGCATTATCCATTAAATTTGCGCGTATCTTTTCCTGCCGGTTAGTGAGGGCTTTTTGCAAAAGTAAACTGCTGCGCGCCTCTGCTTTATTATTAAGATTATCCGCGATATATAAAAGACTCACTATTGCCGCCAGAAAGAGACTGCTCAGCAACGCCGCGGTAATAATAAAATTTTTCTTTACTATGCCACTGGTTTCTCCTGAAAAACTACTTACTTTGTTGAAGCGCTGCCAGTTCATTTGACCTGCCCCCACGATTAGATACAACACTCAGTTAGTAACGTCGGAATCTTCATTCTCAGAATGACCCTTTCTCCAGCCCGCTGCAAATTCAGACGGTGTCTGATAATTCAGCGTGGAGTGCGGGCGGCATTCGTTATAATCCTGCCGCCAGTCATTAATAATTTTCCTGGCATGAACGATATCGCTGAACCAGTGCTCATTCAAACATTCATCGCGAAATCGTCCGTTAAAGCTCTCAATAAATCCGTTCTGCGTTGGCTTGCCCGGCTGGATTAAGCGCAACTCAACACCATGCTCAAAGGCCCATTGATCCAGTGCACGGCAAGTGAACTCCGGCCCCTGGTCAGTTCTTATCGTCGCCGGATAGCCTCGAAACAGTGCAATGCTGTCCAGAATACGCGTGACCTGAACGCCTGAAATCCCAAAGGCAACAGTGACCGTCAGGCATTCCTTTGTGAAATCATCGACGCAGGTAAGACACTTGATCCTGCGACCGGTGGAAAGTGCGTCCATGACGAAATCCATCGATCAGGTCAGATTGGGCGCCGCCGGACGGAGCAGCGGCAGACGTTCTGTTGCCAGCCCTTTACGACGTCTTCTGCGTTTTACGCCCAGGCCACTGAGGTGATAAAGCCGGTACACGCGCTTATGATTAACATGAAGCCCTTCACGGCGCAGCAACTGCCAAATACGACGGTAGCCAAAACGCCTGCGCTCCAGTGCCAGCTCAGTGATGCGCCCTGATAAATGCGCATCAGCAGCCGGACGGTGAGCCTCATAGCGGCAGGTCGACAGGGATAAACCTGTAAGCCTGCAGGCACGACGTTGCGACAGACCGGTCGCATCACACATCAACATCACGGAGCAGCCGGACGGTGAGCCTCATAGCGGCAGGTCGACAGGGATAAACCTGTAAGCCTGCAGGCACGACGTTGCGACAGACCGGTCGCATCACACATCAACATCACGGCTTCCCGCTTCTGGTCTGTCGTCAGTACTTTCGCCCAAGAGCCACCTGAAGCGCCTCTTTATCCAGCATGGCTTCGGCAAGCAGCTTCTTGAGTCTGGTGTTCTCTTCCTCAAGCGACTTCAGGCGCTTAACTTCAGGCACCTCCATACCGCCATACTTCTTACGCCAGGTGTAAAACGTGGCATCGGAAATGGCATGCTTGCGGCAGAGTTCACGGGCGGGTACCCCAGCTTCGGCTTCGCGGAGAATACTAATGATCTGTTCGTCGGAAAAACGCTTCTTCATGGGGATGTCCTCATGTGGCTTATGAAGACATTACTAACATCGGGGTGTACTAATCAACGGGGAGCAGGTCAAAATAGAGAATGTACTAACCCCACATTTTCGAAACTTTCTCATCCGTCAGGGTTTTATCTTTCCAGGAGATTCCTGGATGTGTGGATCTGGTTATTGGATATATGATACAGAAATACTTTTAAATCATACTCAAGATTTACCTGTATAATTACACTAACATTTATATGAGAGACATTAATAATGCCAACTAGCCGTTCACCCGCCTCATTCCCCACGCTTATGAAACTTGCGGAAGATGCTTATAGCACTTACAAAGAAATCCTCAAAGAATGTGGCGCAAGTGATACCATCGGGACCTGCATGTTCGCCAGCATATCTCTTTGTGAGTTGGCACTCAGCCGGAACTTTGAGGCGATAATACGAGGAGGAGATGGCATAAACAATGGTGGCCTTTTCAATGAGTTTGGAGGACACGGACACTACTGGTGCGAAATAACTCTCGATGGTTTATCATTTTATATTGATATTTCCGCCGAGCAGTTCGGTTATTCCTCTTATATTGTAAAAAATGTCAATGATGTTACTGGCTGGCCGCGTTATATACCCGGTGACCAAACACTTATTGATCATCACATCCACCTCGCATTTACAGAGGGTTTACTGTAGTTCTCATGGAGGTATCTTAATCGGTGTCCTGCTATCTTAATAATGGCATAGGTTATAGAGCAATCCGGCTATTCTTCATGCTCTAAACCTATACTGATGCACGTGATTATTGGTAGTTAAAACTAATTTACGAGCAACTTTAAATTGTTAGAAGGCTATGTTCTGTATACCTTTATAACCATACAAAGAAATTATACATAACCCCGTCTTTAATATTATTAGCTTATCAGAATGAAATTCCACTCAATCCTATATTGCTGGAGTTTTTTTCCAAGCACCTATTTGCTCATAAATTTGACGCTCTATTTTTTCTACATCATTAACCAAGTCAGAATAGTCAGGTGGGTTGGTACCAATTGCCCCCTCCCATTGCCTCGTCAGCTGTGAAACTTTATTTTTGATTGTAGAGAGCTGATTTAGCTGCTTTTTGGCAAACAATACTTCTTCCGAATACAGGTTTTTTTTGGGCATTACAGTACCAGACAACGAATTTAACTTAAGTGCAGGCCGTCTTTTTAACATAAACAACTATCATTGCAACACATTTTCCGAGTTTTTCGTGGTAGGCCCTTCTTAGCAGAAGCATCTCTGATGTGTGGTCATCCACCAGCGGTCCTATGTTTCGATAACCAAAACTATGCATATTCGTCTACACGCATTGTGCAAAAATCAGTGACCAGCTATCCGCTTACGGAATCATCACGCCTGCGAGTTTTATGAAAGTGATGTGCGGATATTACGAAATGCAATCGGGTTGAAATGGATCGTAAAGGCAGTAGTGATACCCTCTTCAATAACCGATGCATCAGACCTGCCATCGCTGTTTGATGAGCAGCCCACCAGGCGCATCAGCGAAACACTGATGAAAGTGATGGACAGGTTTAACAAAGAACTGTTTCTGGTTATCGAAGGGATCAGCAGGATTCCATGATGAATCAGTCCAGGCTGTCTCCACGATATACTAGTCGCTGGAACGTGCTACTTTTCATAAAAACCTGACATCCATGTCGCTGTTAACCGATAATTTCCGGAAACAAAAGTAACTTTAGCCACCACGAGCCTTCTGGATTGCATATTTCAGGGTGGCCTCGTCAACAGCGCCCGGGATGAATGATGTCGTTGCAGCGTCGGGTTTTTGCATGTTCATGATAATGAACCCTGGCGTTCCGTTGATCCCGAGAGCTTCACCCAACTGCATGTTTCCGGAGATGACATTCTCATAGCGGCCTTTCTCACGGTCGCCGAATGAGCTGTTGAACCCGGATTTGTTCACAACCATGTCTAAATCACTGAGTGTAAACTCACGCTGGTTATTGAAGAATACATACGCACTGGTCATCAGGTTGTTGTGGTACTTACGATACGCTTCAGCGCCGAATGTCTGATAAACATGCAGGCCAGTTGCCGCCCCCATCGCAGAAACGGGTTTCGAACCAGCGAAGATTGGAAATTCTTTAAAGAAGAATTTAACATCGCTGCTCTGGCTCAACACGGATTCAACGACCGGCGCTACCTTCATACAGAAATGGCACTGGTAGTCGAAAAACTCGACGACGGCGACGGCAGCATTATCAGGTCCAATGTTAGGTGTCTCTTTGGTCTCGAAGAGAGCCGGGGCGTAAGGGATGATCCGCTCAAGGGAGGCGTTAGTGTTCAGGTTCTCAAGCGCCTTACCCGCTTCAAGCAGATACTGGGGTTTTTTTACCAGATAGGTAGCCGCGACTCTTCCTATTTCATCGTTACCGGGGAGCTCAGTTTTAAAATATTTCGACGTGATATATACAGAGCCAGCCGCTGCAATCACCGCAGAAATTAAAACAGACACCACGGGTTTAAATAATTTAATTTAGTCATAGCCACCTTTAAGCATTTTAACTTGTTAGTTATCAATCTACGTTCGATTATACTGTCACAACACATCGGAATTATTCGTTAAAGAACCTTTTTGGAGAAATTAGAATGTTACGGCATTTTTTATTACTTACCGCCACAACGTTCTTATGTGGGTGCGGCTATCATTTTGGAAATGACGTTGATGCTTACGATTTAATGTCCAGGCCGGTAGGCGACAAGAAATTTGAAATTGTAGCGCCGGATGACAGTATACAGTCGCGGATGTTTGCAGCCCGGTTTTCGAATGGGTTAACGGGTATAGGGTTTAATATTTCCAGCCATGTTCCCGACTATATTCTCAGATTCAGTTACAGCAAGACCCAGGAAAATCTGCAATACAGTGAACAGCCAGTGACGGGCGTAACCGGATATGTCGTCGAGAAGAAAATAACGAGGAAAGTTAAACACGGGCAGACTCAGACGGACTATGACTATAAGCCCGTCAGTGGGATCGTGGGATCTGAGACGGTATCACAAAAGCATTACTGGCGCCGCCTTGATGTGGAAGTCGGTGATGCTGCCAACTTACTGATTTAGTGTATGATGGTGTTTTTGAGGTGCTCCAGTGGCTTCTGTTTCTATCAGCTGTCCCTCCTGTTCAGCTACTGACGGGGTGGTGCGTAACGGCAAAAGCACCGCCGGACATCAGCGCTATCTCTGCTCTCACTGCCGTAAAACATGGCAACTGCAGTTCACTTACACCGCTTCTCAACCCGGTACGCACCAGAAAATCATTGATATGGCCATGAATGGCGTTGGATGCCGGGCAACCGCCCGCATTATGGGCGTTGGCCTCAACACGATTTTACGTCACTTAAAAAACTCAGGCCGCAGTCGGTAACCTCGCGCATACAGCCGGGCAGTGACGTCATCGTCTGCGCGGAAATGGACGAACAGTGGGGCTATGTCGGGGCTAAATCGCGCCAGCGCTGGCTGTTTTACGCGTATGACAGGCTCCTGAAGACGGTTGTTGCGCACGTATTCGGTGAACGCACTATGGCGACGCTGGGGCGTCTTATGAGCCTGCTGTCACCCTTTGACGTGGTGATATGGATGACGGATGGCTGGCCGCTGTATGAATCCCGCCTGAAGGGAAAGCTGCACGTAATCAGCAAGCGATATACGCAGCGAATTGAGCGGCATAACCTGAATCTGAGGCAGCACCTGGCACGGCTGGGACGGAAGTCGCTGTCGTTCTCAAAATCGGTGGAGCTGCATGACAAAGTCATCGGGCATTATCTGAACATAAAACACTATCAATAAGTTGGAGTCATTACCGAGTATCCTTATGGAGTTTTTATTGGCACCAAGAGACATCGTTTTTGTAGCGCTCAATAACATGTTAGCTTTAGTTTGATCGACTTTAGCCATATTCAATAATCCTTCAAGAGCACTTTATTTGCCAAAGTATTGAACACATCCTGACGGTGGCATGTAAACATAGTGTCGTAACGCAGTAATTCCATTAAAACGTCACTAACTTTACCCAAACGAATATCGGCAGATATTTCGTATGCCCAAGCAAATACCTTTGATTTTAGCGTAGCACTGTCATCCCCCAGACCTGGCGTAAAGGGAATTGTTCGTGGAAAGAGAACGACATCATTAATTAATTTAAGTGATGACATCCCGACATCTTTTATTGCCTCCACGGTGGTAGGTTTTAATCCAAAAAAGATACTAACAAACTCAGGTGCAAGCATTGACATAAAGAAAACTTGCATTAAGTAATCATTTTGAATGTCTACACACTTAGAACGTAGTTGCTGAATTTTTCTCGGATTATAAAATTCCTCCTGCCCGCTGAGCAAAGTTACTTTTTCACCTTCATTGTAAATGCCGAAGTCAGTATCTTCACTGTCATATTCTCGAATGACGTTAGTGTCGCCATCAACTACAGCTACAAAGAATTTGTCCCAAGAGATCTCTTTACTTAAAGAACGAGGAACGAGGAAGCTTCCTGGCCGAGTTTCAACTTCAAATGCATTATCAATCATAGCTCCAAATCCATTACCAAATAGTCGGCGTTGGAGGAGTGGTGATCCAGTTTGATACTTAGAAGATCCATGAAGAGGCAATAACATTAAGAAGGCACGGTAACTACGAATAATCGAAATCTCGGTACGTAATAGTTTACCGAGTAAGTTACGCGTGATGTTATCTGATTCTGACATGTGCGGATTGTCCTTGCGCCAATACAATTGTACGAATCTTCTACATGAAATTAAGGTCTGGATTCTGAAGGATGAAAAGTAACTTTTGGAATTTTAATACTGCCGCTTTGAACCTTAAAACTAACCTTTCAGCCATTACCCATACTTGTAACACTTTTTAACCAAACTAACCAGAATTTTATCAAAAAACCCTGACCTTGCTAACGAAATGTGAACCGTATAAAAAAACCTCAAAGCCTGAGTCGTTATCGGCATTAAGTAGCAATAACCTTAGGGAAAAATGCGCGTAAGCATGATTATTTTTTCGATTGTTTAACATGACTACTACATAGGGTCACTTTTTGCTGAAAAGTGGCCCTATGCACCATCGACATAGGGTCACTTCTTGATGAAAAGTGACCCTATGTAATCACGACATAGGGTCACTTTTTTTAAAAGTGGCACTATGCGTCAAAATCATAGGGTCACTTTCCTTTAAAAAGTGGCACTAGATAGATGTATAACTTAGTAGGTAAAACAGTTCTTTTCAGATCACGATCTCAGCAATAAGCATTGCTGGAAAAGTTACTTTTCTTCCACGATAAAATGCGGACCTTTTGGCCGTTCCCGTTTACATCTGATGTCACTCACTCTCAGTGCTTCCTCCATTCTTAAATTTGCCATGCAAAATTCTCGAAAAAATTCACAGAAAAAAGTCCCGTTCGTGAAAAAAAATTGAAAATCACTTCGGTATAGTGATTTCACATCAGGAGGCCCCATGTCTAAATCGAAGCTATTAAAGTCATTAGAGATTTCACGTACTTTATTGCGCTCACAAATCGATGTTCTTCGAGAAGAGGCTGAAGAACTGATCACCAATTATTGGATCGAGTGGAAAGAACGGAATCACATTGAGAGGAATTTACCCAGGGATAGCAAAACTCTAAAGAAGGAGTATCTGGGTTCATATGCACCAAAAGTTGAGCTAATTGGTAATGCCAGGAAAGTCACCATTACCTGGCATCAGTTTAGCCCGTATAAAAACAGGCCACCTAGTCACATGTCGAAACGGATTTCACCGATGAAAAGTGGAAAATATACGAAAAGCTGCTTTGTTAATCATGCCAGCTGGGAATATGAAATGATTGAAAAAACGGAGGGATTACTGGAACCCTACAGAGAATTACTTGAGTTCTACCATGCTGCATATATCGAACTGGGACGAAAAGTCCGTCAATACTCAAAATCAGAGGTGGCACAATGACCGATGTAACAATGAATGAAAGCGAGCATAAGGTACCTGACGTAAATACCCGCTCCCCTCATGCGTCCGATAATAGCCGTAGGGTCGTGCAAAGTAAAAATGAACATTACGGCATGGCTACAGTAACTATTACCCCAGGCACGCCAGACTTTAACCGATTTCTCACGGCACGTAATCGTTCCGTAATAAGAGGGTTTGATGATGTCAGTATTGCCATTTCATCCTTATTCAGAACGGTCAATGCAGTTAAGCACCCCGAACTAGTGCAGGCAATTCAAGACTGGTTCAATGAATTGCACGAAGAAAATAATCTAAGGAAGGTGCGAATAAGCAGGTCATTTCTTCCCAAGCTGACTCGCTGATTAAAATTTCGCGGATCTGGGCCGATTTTTTTCCCGCAAACACATCGAATCAGCCTATTTAGGCTATTTTTTCCACCATTTCTGGCGTTATTTCCGGTTTTTACTGAGATCTCTCCCACTGACGTATCATTTGGTCCACCCGAAACAGGTTGGCCAGGGTGAATAACATCGCCAGTTGGTTATCGTTTTTCAGCAGCCCCTTGTATCTGGCTTTCACGAAGCCGAACTGCCGCTTGATGATGCGAAACGGGTGCTCCACCCTGGCCCGGATGCTGGCTTTCATGTATTCGATGTTGATGGCCGTTTTGTTCTTGCGCGGATGCTGCTTCAAGGTTTTTACCCTGCCGGGACGCTCGGCGATCAGCCAGTCCACATCCACCTCGGCCAGCTCCTCGCGCTGTGGCGCTCCTTGGTAGCCGGCATCGGCTGAGACAAATTGCTCCTCTCCATGAAGCAGATTACCCAGCTGATTGAGGTCATGCTCGTTGGCCGCGGTGGTGACTAGGCTGTGGGTCAGGCCACTCTTGGCATCGACACCAATGTGGGCCTTCATGCCAAAGTGCCACTGATTGCCTTTCTTGGTCTGATGCATCTCCGGATCGCGTTGCTGCTCTTTGTTCTTGGTAGAGCTGGGTGCCTCAATGATGGTGGCATCCACCAAAGTGCCTTGGGTCATCATGACGCCTGCTTCGGCCAGCCAGCGATTGATGGTCTTGAACAATTGACGGGCCAGTTGATGCTGCTCGAGCAGGTGGCGGAAATTCATGATGGTGGTGCGATCCGGCAGGGCGCTATCCAGGGATAATCGGGCAAACAGGCGCATGGAGGCGATTTCGTACAGGGCATCTTCCATGGCACCGTCGCTCAGGTTGTACCAATGCTGCATGCAGTGAATACGCAGCATGGTCTCCAGCGGATAGGGCCGTCGGCCATTGCCCGCCTTGGGATAAAACGGCTCGATGACAGCGGTCATATTCTGCCATGGCAGAATCTGCTCCATGCGGGAGAGGAAAATCTCTTTTCGGGTCTGACGGCGCTTAGTGCTGAATTCACTATCGGCGAAGGTGAGTTGATGGCTCATGATGTCCCTCTGGGATGCGCTCCGGATGAATATGATGATCTCATATCAGGAACTTGTTCGCACCTTCCCTAATGTATCAACAATGTTGACACAATTAATGTATCAAAAACGATGGTTTTTGTGACAGTCTTGAAAAGTCCTGACTTCTCCCGAAAAATGACTCCCCTCATGTAACAAAACTCGTTACTGTATCAACATAACAATAACCCCATAACTAATTAGCGAGAAAAGAATGAAAATCGGCTATGCACGTAAATCTACGCATCTTCAGGATGTGGCGCACCAGGTTGACGAACTAACAAAAGCTGGATGTGAGCAAATCTATCAGGATCAGACCTCACGTAGCGGCCCCAAGCGCGACAAAAAAGGTGCGCCGGAACTGGAGAACTGCCTGAAAGCATTGCGCGAGGGAGATACCCTAGTAGTTTGGGCACTAGATCGGCTCGGCGGTTCATTGGGTCAAGTCATTACTTTACTCGACGACCTGAAGAAACGCGGAATAACTTTCATAGCCATCAAGGACAGAATAGACACAAATGCGCCAGTTATAGGGGAAATCTATACTCATCTGATGGCGATATTCTCTAGCTTTGAACGCAACCGCAATATTGAAAGAACGCGCTCAGGCCTTGCAGCTGCACGCGCAAGGGGCCGTGTGGGAGGGAGAAAACCGTCACTTTCTGAAGAAGATGTTAAACAAATTAGAATCTTACTTGCTGATCCTGAAATGACAGTTGGTGCAGTTGCTAAGCGCTTCAACGTTTCTCGCATGACTATTTATCGCTACACCACAAAATCATGAATGACCGCAGCATGGCGGTTTTATTTTCTTATGCCCGTCAGGGCATGGAAGGCGACCACGCCGGACTTAAACGGGCACCGGCCGCAAATCGCCGGAAACCGCAACGCTGACCGTATCGCCCGGCCCAGCCCCTCCCTGCAAAGCCATAACCCAGCCCGCCGCCACGCAGCTGCCGCACGTCCCCCACGGTGGTGCGCAGTGGGCGCCGCGCGCCTGCGCGCGGGAACGGCGGCCCGCCTTCGGGTCGCGGCGCCGTACTGCGCGTTAGCGGCCGCACGCGGCCGGTTACGGGGGACACTACGCCATACGACCAGCGACCCGCTGAGCTGCACAATCCACGGATAACACAAGCTACATACATGTCGATATGGGAATCGGCCCACCTTGCCGGGCTGCGTAATTGCATCGGACTTGACTACCCATTTGCATTTTACTTGGTGACCGTTTGCAGATTACTTGACCATCACCAACTAAATCTGTCCCATTAGATTTAGTTGGCGTAAGGCCTTACATCTTAACGGCTGCTGTGTGCCAAAAGCGGACGCTACGATTCCGCAGTGATTAAACCCCCAACCCCAAAAGACCTGTTGAAATGGGGTCAGCAAAACAGATACATTACGCACGTTGTTACCTTGTATCATCAGGATGCCGTTGACTGTGTTTTTTAGCCGTGAAGTCATTTCCAGAATCGTGCTTATCATCATGGCTGTTGCCGTGCTGAGCAGTTCGCTTATGGCAAAACCACAGGCTGTCTACAACGTCCAGGATACAACGACCATCAGTGACCATCAGCACGATAGCGATGAACCGCTGAATGAGCACGATCCGCTGCTGTTCCACTCGCACGGTAATGTGCACCACCTCAATGCCGATCATTCCCACGATCTGAACAAACTCTTCACCCTGACTGCTTTGCAGGCCTGGAACGCGGGCATACGGGCGACCTTTGCGCTGAGTTCAGAACAAATTCTGCGAATGCCACAGGCCACCCCCGAACGCCCTCCGAGATCCCTGTTTGCGTAATAACTGCTGTTAATTCGTTATTATTCAAACTGTAAGGATTTTGTATGAACACCTGCCTTAATTTACAAGGCCGGTTGAGCGGTGGCCTGTTTTCGACTCAGGCGCGTTCGGCTTGTCTGTTTTTCATATTGTTATTGCTTTTCTACAGCCAGGGTGCGGCCGCACATGGCGTAGCCGAAGGCGACAAAGGGTACATCCAGGAAATCACCGGGATTAACATCATCCCGTTTATCTACCTTGGCGCGAAGCATATGGTGACCGGCTACGATCACCTGCTGTTTCTGTTCGGCGTGATTTTCTTTCTCTACAAAATGCGCGATATCGGGCTGTACGTCAGCCTGTTTGCTATCGGACACTCCACAACGCTGCTCATTGGGACGTTCTTTGACATCAGCGTAAGCGCTTATCTCATTGATGCCATTATCGGACTGTCTGTGGTCTACAAAGCCCTTGATAACCTTGGCGCGTTCCAGCGCTGGTTTGGCTTTCAGCCTAATACGAAGATGGCGACGCTTATCTTTGGTTTCTTCCACGGCTTTGGCCTGGCGACCAAAATCAAGGAGTTCGAAATTTCCCCCGATGGCCTGTTCGTCAACCTGATTGCCTTCAATGTCGGGGTCGAGATAGGTCAGCTTCTGGCGCTGAGCGCCATCCTTATCATCATGAGTTACTGGCGGCAGACGGCGAGCTTTTTCCGCCATGCCTACACCGCCAATGTGGTGATGATGAGCGCCGGTTTCCTGTTAATGAGTTACCAGATTTGTGGCTACGTTTTAGCCTGAGGGAGAAAAGAGAATGTATAACACCGATTTACCGACCCGCGCAGAGCTGCCATCTGCGATGAAGCTGATGCAGTCCACTATCCTGGCGGCTATTGTTGCTTTAACGCTGCTGATAACCATCGTGATGCCTTCAGAATATGGTATCGATCCAACGGGCGTTGGCCGCCTGCTGGGCCTTAAACAGATGGGCGAAATCAAAACGCAGCTGGCGGAGGAAGCCGCCACGGACAAACAGGCGAGTACGAGCCAGTGGGGGCAGTCAACCACTCCGACGAATGAGCGCCCGGTGGCGGATAACCCGCCGACAATCACGCAAAACAACTACCCGGAGCTGAGCGTTCCGGCGACAACTCGTGCGCCAGAAGCCCCAACTGCCGGTTCTCAGCGCAATCAGCTGTTAATTACTCTGAAACCGAATGAAGCGGCTGAAGTTAAGATGGAAATGCGTAAGGATGCCCGGGTGACTTACCAGTGGACAAGCTCTGGACCTGTCAACGTGGATGCACACGGCGATCCGGTTAACGCACCGAAAGGGTTTTACCACGGCTATGGTAAGGGCCGCCAGATAACCTCAAAGGATGGTGTGTTGCAGGCGGCCTTTGACGGTAAGCATGGCTGGTTCTGGCGAAATCGTGGTTCAAAGACGATTACTATCCAGCTTGATACCAATGGCGAATACCAGAGCATTAAGCGCGTAATCTGATTAATCGGGCCCGTATAATGCGGGCCCATCTTATTCATTCCGGCAATACAAGACTTTACACTTTCGCCTCTTACATCCTCCCCGGGGGGATGCTAATCTTTTCTCTATGTTATGAAGACTGCCTGAGAGAAACGCCAGCGATGTATCTGATGTTTAAACGTTCACCCCGTTATATTCTGATGATTGTCATCATGGCCGTTGGCATGATGATGTCGTCGATGGGCACGTTTGCGTCACACGGTACCAACGGCCTGACTGGTTACGAGATGAATCTGCATGATGCAGAAGTCACCATGACAGTGCAGGATCACTCCCACGACTCGGATATCCCTCAGTCTGGTCACGCAGGCCATCATCAGACAGACCATTTCCATGAAACCCCTCAGCAGCCGCCCTCTGTGGAGATCTCCCTCTCTCCTGTAGCAGACAGATGGTTGCCGCTTGCCGATCTTCGCAGCCCGGTTAAGGCCACGGACATCATTTACCGCCCTCCAAGCACCCGCCAGATCTGATGGCTGTTGCCGGTAGCAGTTTGCTTCCTGGCGTTTACCAACTTCAGATTTAGCGGAGAGGCTATGTACACAGACTCCATACAGGCGCGTCGCGAGATTGCGCGTAATTTTACTGAACTTAATTATCGAATTACCCCTCTGCACTGGCAGACACTGTGCATGGGCGTTAATCGCGATCTCCAGGCCAAAAAACTGCGTCCGAACGTCCCTGTTCCTTCACGACGTAAGGTCATTCCGTTCCTGAAAATGATGCACAAAGAAACGGGCTCGATGTTGAAAGCCATTCTTGCCTTTGGTTTCGATGGCCCCTGGACCTCCAGCGGTGGTTCGTTTCGTCTGGCGCGAGAAATTGGGTTCGATATTGCCCACCATGCAAAAAACATTCATCACAAAAACGGTACCGTCACCTTCCTTGAAATTGGTGCTGCCTGGGCAGGTTTTCGTGCTGAAGAAGCGACCAGCCATCAGGCGGCAATTTCCGGACTTGCCCAGAGCTTCAGGGAGCAGCTCGGGGAGAGCGCATTCCTGCATTTCACCAATCTCACGCCATGGCACGAATCGCTGCCAAAGGGGGTGACTGAGCATCCCTACGTGACGGCTGCCGGGCTGTGCGTACTGGAGAAGCAGGGAGTTCGGGCCGGTGAGGTCGATATTATCTACTCTCAGGCCGCAGCCTATTTCGAACAGGATTACACGGCATTCCTTCGCAGCGCAGCCCGTCTGCTGAAAGGGGATGGCGTCTTAATCTTCAATCATGATCCTGTTCTGGCGAGCGCGATGGATGAAGTCGCGTGGGAGCAAGGACTCCGGCTGGTTCGACGTAAGCAAATGGGCGGAATGAATGGCGCGATTGCCCGTTATCACCGGCTTCGTTCATCCCCGGTGAGTCAAATGGTTTTCCCTGGGGTAAACCGTGAACAGGACGATGAAGTGGTCTGTGAATCACTGGTTATGTCGGCACTTCGTCGCAGCGTGGAGGTGTAACGCCCGATATGTTGACGCGCAGACATTTTCTCACCACCACAGGAGCGTTGCTGATGACAACATTACTGCCGGGGGAAACCCTGGCAGCCTCTCTGGCCGAAAAAGTCAGTGATACATGGCAAAGAATTATCGCTCGCCGCACTGCTAAGGAGACGATAACGCCGGGCTGGATTTTACAGTCGCTCGGGCTTCAACCGGGCTCAACGGAACTGCGGAGAGCCATTTTTGAACTGGTCAGGCGAATGCCCTATCAGCTTGGGTCATGGAATAACCAAAGCATGAGCCTGTTTGAGCAGGGTTTTGGCGACTGTCGTCATAAAGCCGCCGCGGCCGAACGATTGCTGGTTGCCGGTGGGATTACAGCAAGGCGAAAACTGGTGCAGTTTGACTGGGCTGACTTGCCCGTTCCTCCGGAAATACTGGCTATTTTGCCGCAAACCCAGGGATTTCATGACACCGTGACTTTTGAGTTAAACGGGAAAACATGCCTGTTTGATGCCACCTGGGATATAGCCCTGCGCGGCGCGGGCTTCCCGGTGATGCCTTCCTGGGATGGCAACTCTGATACCTGGTCGGTGACTTCCCGGATGTCGACGCAGCAAACCGTACAGATGCCACAGCCCGGGCAGGATATTTACAGCGCTAACCAGATGAGCTGGCCTCAGCGCGAGAAAACCATGGCCTTCAATCAGGCGCTGAATAGCTGGCTGGACGACGTTCGGGCTAACCGTGATGACTGGTGCACCATCGTCCATAGCGATGTTGAAGCCACACGGCTGAGTCTGAAAACCTGCCTGGGACTTCTGAGTTAACACCTTTCTCGTCAGAAGGGGCTTCGCAAGGAAGCGGTGATAACACCTTCGACACTTTTTATGCTGCTTCAGGTATAACGCTGGGATACCTGAAGCTTTTTTTATTCAACATATCAGATGGTTGGTAAATCACTCATCCTCCCCACCAGGATAATGCTTGTCATTTTTTCCAGGTCCCTCTATGCTTTCATCATCCCCCCGGGGGGGATGTAAATTTAAGCCAAGAGAATTCCTGATGCTCAATATTCTTTCTAATCGTACCTATCGCCACCTGTTTATGGCACAGGTTATCGCCCTTATCGGCACCGGTCTGGCGACCGTCGCGCTGGGGTTGCTAGCTTATGATCTGGCCGGAGACAGGGCTGGTGCTGTGCTGGGTACCGCGCTGGCTATCAAGATGAGCGCCTACATTCTGGTTGCGCCGGTAGCGGCGGCCTTTGCCGATAAATTCCCGCGTCGCACCATGCTGGTGACGCTGGACTTAGTCCGCGCTCTGGTGGCGATCGCGCTGCCTTTTGTCACTCAGATCTGGGAAATCTACATCTTGATCTTCTTCCTGCAGTCTGCTTCGGCAGCGTTTACACCGACTTTCCAGGCGACGATCCCGGACATTCTCCCTGACGAACGTGAATATACCCGGGCGCTGTCTCTGTCACGCCTGGCCTACGATCTTGAAAGCGTTATCAGCCCGATGCTGGCGGCGGCGCTGCTGACAGTCATGAGTTTCCATAATTTGTTTGCCGGTACGGCAGTCGGATTCCTCGCCTCTGCGGCTCTGGTTGTTTCCGTGTCGTTGCCAAAAATGAAAGCGTTAACCGTCAAACGCAGCGTCTATGACAAAACGACGCGAGGCATGCGCATCTTCCTGAAAACACCAAGGCTGCGTGGTCTGCTGGCACTCAATATGGCCGTGGCAGCGGCAAGCGCGATGGTTATCGTCAATACCGTTGTTCTGGTACAGGCTGACTTTGGTTTATCACAGCGCTCGACTGCCATTGCGCTGGCCTTCTTCGGTGTCGGGTCGATGGTGTCTGCACTGGTTCTCCCGAGACTCCTCGACAAAATGCGCGACCGCATGCCGATGCTTGTGGGGGCCGCGCTTTTGGTGATTGGCCTGGGGCTGGGTATTTTCCTGATGGATTACTTCACTCTGGTTGTGCTTTGGGCATTGCTGGGCGTCGGATATTCACTTTCTCAAACCCCCAGTGGCCGCCTGCTGCGCCGCTCATCAACGGCGGAAGACAGACCCGCGCTATTTGCCGCTCAATTTGCATTGTCGCATTCATGCTGGCTGGTGACTTATCCGCTGGCCGGATGGGTCGGCGCGACATGGGGCACACAGGCTTCGTTCATCGCGTTGACCATCGTAGCGGCGCTGTCGTTGCTCACCGCCGTGCTTATCTGGCGTCCTGAGCATGAAGAATATGTTCAGCTGCACAGCCATACCGACGCCGAAACGAATAATGCATCCACTCATGAACATGATTTCGTCATCGACGATGAACATCCGTCATGGCCGAAGAAAGAGAAGTAATTTCCCTGAAAGACAACCAGGCAGGAGAGGATAAGCCGATAAAAAATGTGACCATAGCGATGATACACATTATCTTATCCCCTCCACCTGGAGAGGATAAGATATGACTGTTCACGCATCACACCCTGACATTATTAAAAGACTTAAGCGTGCCGCCGGGCACCTGAAAAGTACCATCCAGATGCTCGAAGATGAAAAAGCGTGTCTGGATATCGCCCAACAGCTGCATGCGGTTGAAAAAGCGATAACGAATGCAAAGCGTACCTTAATTCATGACCATCTTGATCACTGCCTGGAGGATGCGCTTCATGCCGATCATGCCGGAACTGAAACAACGCTAAGCGAATTTAAAGAGATCACCAAATATCTTTAAGGCAAGCGAAACATGACTGATTTTTCTGCTCTTCTGCAGCAAGGCGTAGCCAATGCCTGGCTGTTTATTCCCAGCGCTATCCTGCTGGGTGCGCTGCACGGACTGGAGCCAGGACACTCCAAAACGATGATGGCGGCGTTTATTGTGGCTATTCGTGGAACGGTGAAACAAGCGGTTCTGCTGGGACTGGCGGCGACCATTTCGCACACCTCTGTGGTCTGGCTCATTGCCATGGGTGGGATGTATGTCAGTCAGAAATTCACCGCTGAATCTGCGGAGCCCTGGTTCCAGTTAATTTCGGCCATCATCATTCTTGCCACGGCAGCATGGATGTTCTGGCGTACCTGGCGCGGTGAGAAGCTATGGAAAATGGAGCAGGAAGAGGAGCATTCCCACGGTCATCACGAACATGATGAAACCCGGATTATAGATACCGGCCACGGCAGCGTTGAACTCTCTATTTTCGAGGAAGGACAGCCACCTCACTGGCGTTTACGTACGCTCAGCGGCAGAAAGTGGGAAGCCAGCAACATTTCTGTAGCCACAAGGCGGGGCAATGGAACCTATTCTCAGGTTTTCGACTTCGTTGAAAAAGACGGGTTTATGGAATCAGCCCTGGCGATCCCTGAGCCACACAGTTTTGATGTGCGCCTGTCTTTAGGCCATCGTGGGCATGTACACGATTATGATGTGGAGTTTCGCGAGCATGAGCACGGTCACGACCATGACCACGATCACTCCGCACTGGAGGGGCTGGATGTTAATTCCCGCGAATACCAGGACGCTCACGAAAAAGCCCATGCGAACGACATCAAGAAACGTTTTGCCAATCGCAGCGTAACCACCGGGCAGATTATCCTGTTTGGGCTGACCGGCGGACTTATTCCTTGCCCGGCGGCCATCACCGTTCTGCTGCTCTGCATCCAGGTGAAGGAATTTACGCTCGGTGCCGCGCTGGTACTGTGTTTCAGCATCGGCTTAGCAATTACGCTGGTTTCTGTGGGTGCAGCTGCGGCGTTTAGCGTTCGCCAGGCAACCAAACGCTGGAGTGGCCTGGATACTCTGGCACGCCGTGCCCCATACTTCTCAAGCGTACTGATAGCCCTGGTCGGCATTTACATGGGCTACCATGGCTGGATCGGCGTTACCCGCTGATTTTCTCTTGTAAAAGCCACATGCCTGAACCCACCAATTGGTGGGTTTTTTATCTCTGAAGCCTGTCACATTTTCATCCCCCACAGGGGATTGCAATTGAGCTTTTATAGCCGCTCATTTATTATAAAGGCATCCCCCCTGGGAGGATGTGAAATCATAAATGGAACCTGCTATGCAAAAACAATACTTCAGTCAGATTCGTCGCCAGCTCGTCAACGTCACCGGCGTGTTGCTCGCTTCATTCATCGTCATTCCAGCCCTGGCAGCGCAAGGCGGTTTCTCCGCAGAGAAAGAGCCAGTCGCCACTGAACGCATGTATGCCGGTCATAAGGTTCAGCAGGAAAACAGTCAAAGCCGCATTCAGGCCGTGCCGTCGATGCACGAAGGGGCGTGGATCACACTGGAAGGCAATGTCATCAGCCAGCAGCAGGAAGAGTGGTATACGTTCCGCGATCCAACCGGAACCATCAAAGTTCGTATTCCACAGAAAGTCTGGAACGGGCAGCACTTCGATGCGCAGGATTTGGTGCGTGTGAGCGGGCAGATAAGCCGTGAGAATGGCACTACGAGCCTGAACGTTGAGGTGATCAAAAAGCCTTAAATTTGAAGGATCATGAGTATGACGAACTACATTGTCCAGTTCATATGTAGTTCGTCATTTGAATGTCCGTTGATCGCTCATAGCTGCCGGTCAACTCGGAAGGAAACTGTCTCTATTTTCTGTTGGAGATGACCAAGAGAAGTGCAAACAGGCAGTCAAGTAAAATGCAAATGGGGAGTCAAGTGAATGCAAATACCCACCGGGCGCCGCTGCCGCGTGGGAATCGGCCCACCTTGCCAGGCGCTGCTGCCGTGTGGAAATCCGCCCATCTTGCCGGGCGCCGCTGCCGTGTGGAAATCCGCCCATCTTGCCGGGCGCCGCTGCCGCGTGGAAATCCGCCCATCTTGCCGGGCGCCGCTGCCGCGTGGGAATCGGCCCACCTTGCCAGGCGCCGCTGCCACGTGGGAATCGGCCCATCTTGCCGGGCGCTGCTGCCGCGTGGGAATCGGCCCACCTTGCCGGGCGCCGCTGCCGTGTGGAAATCGGCCCACCTTGCCAGGCGCCGCTGCCACGTGGGAATCGGCCCATCTTGCCGGGCGCTGCTGCCGCGTGGGAATCGGCCCACCTTGCCGGGCGCCGCTGCCGTGTGGAAATCCGCCTATCTTGCCGGGCGCCGCTGCCACGTGGGAATCGGCCCACCTTGCCGGGCGCCGCTGCCGTGTGGAAATCCGCCCATCTTGCCGGGCGCCGCTGCCGCGTGGGAATCGGCCCACCTTGCCGGGCGCCGCTGCCGTGTGGAAATCCGCCCACCTTGCCAGGCGCCGCTGCCACGTGGGAATCGGCCCACCTTGCCGGGCGCCGCTGCCGTGTGGAAATCCGCCCATCTTGCCGGGCGCCGCTGCCGCGTGGGAATCGGCCCACCTTGCCAGGCGCCGCTGCCACGTGGGAATCGGCCCACCTTGCCGGGCGCCGCTGCCGTGTGGGAATGCACCCACCTTCCTGACGGAAATTAAAAAAACCTGTCAAATGACAGGCTCAAAGGTGCTGGTTTATGTCAGACGGGATTTTGCTTATCGAGTATTGAGAACAAAAACTTCCCTGAATCATCAATACGGTACTTAGCAAACAAGGGGGTTTTCTCGTTTATCTGCTTTAATGCAGGATCAAGAAAAGATCGTTTCAATTCTGCCAGATTCTTCTGTTGGGATTCCGGCAAAAGGAAACGGTCATTTAACCAAGCATGAGTAGTAACCCATAAGCCTGAAGATTTGAATTGAGCAAGACTTTCATAAAGGCGGATCGTCCGGGGATTTCGAAGACTGCCACAATCGCGGAGCGAGTAGGTGGTGAACTGGTTCGTCAGGCCGTAAATGTACGGCAGGAGTTTATGGTTAAATTCGATTTCCCAGATACCACGAGCTGATCGGCTGCCAGCCTCTGTTAGCCAGGGGCGCGCGACGCAGTCAAAACGCCCTTCTTTCGGGTAAAAGATTACCGCAGAACGGCTTAACTCAAACACGCCTTCTTTAACATCCTTGATAGCCTGGTTACGGCTTACCTGAAAAATTTGCTGATAGTCAGCCACCTTTACTTTGAAAGTGGGGTCTGACGCTCAGTGGAACGAAAACTCACGTTAAGCGATTGTGGCTGAGAAAAACCAAAGGATCCGGCGAGGATCCTTTGGTGTGCTGACATGACCAGTTTCTTTTGGGATATTTTTTCCCTGCATGAAGTCCTTTATGTCCTGATCATAATGCCATTAAAAATTCTATGCTATGGCTTCGCTATTTTAGACATTCCCTAAGGAAGGTGCGAACAAGTCCCTGATATGAGATCATGTTTGTCATCTGGAGCCATGGAACAGGGTTCATTATGAGTCATCAACTTACCTTCGCCGACAGTGAATTCAGCAGTAAGCGCCGTCAGACCAGAAAAGAGATTTTCTTGTCCCGCATGGAGCAGATTCTGCCATGGCAAAACATGGTGGAAGTCATCGAGCCGTTTTAACCCAAGGCGGGCAATGGCCGACGGCCCTATCCGCTGGAAACCATGCTACGCATTCACTGCATGCAGCATTGGTACAACCTGAGCGATGGCGCGATGGAAGATGCTCTGTACGAAATCGCCTCCATGCGCCTGTTTGCCCGGTTATCCCTGGATAGCGCCTTGCCGGACCGCACCACCATCATGAATTTCCGCCACCTGCTGGAGCAGCATCAACTGGCCCGCCAATTGTTCAAGACCATCAATCGCTGGCTGGCCGAAGCAGGCGTCATGATGACTCGAGGCACCTTGGTCGATGCCACCATCATTGAGGCACCCAGCTCGACCAAGAACAAAGAGCAGCAACGCGATCCGGAGATGCATCAGACCAAGAAAGGCAATCAGTGGCACTTTGGCATGAAGGCCCACATTGGTGTCGATGCCAAGAGTGGCCTGACCCACAGCCTGGTCACCACCGCGGCCAACGAGCATGACCTCAATCAGCCGGGTAATCTGCTTCATGGAGAGGAGCAATTTGTCTCAGCCGATGCCGGCTACCAAGGAGCGCCACAGCGCGAGGAGCTGGCCGAGGTGGATGTGGACTGGCTGATCGCCGAGCGTCCCGGCAGGGTAAAAACCTTGAAGCAGCATCCGCGCAAGAACAAAACGGCCATCAACATCGAATACATGAAAGCCAGCATCCGTGCCAGGGTGGAGCACCCGTTTCGCATCATCAAGCGGCAGTTCGGCTTCGTGAAAGCCAGATACAAGGGGCTGCTGAAAAACGATAACCAACTGGCGATGTTATTCACCCTGGCCAACCTGTTTCGGGTGGACCAAATGATACGTCAGTGGGAGAGATCTCAGTAAAAACCGGAAATAACGCCAGAAATGGTGGAAAAAATAGCCTAAATAGGCTGATTCGATGTGTTTGCGGGAAAAAAATCGGCCCAGATCCGCGAAATTTTAATCAGCGAGTCAGCTTGGGAAGAAA
Source organism: Citrobacter sp. RHB35-C21 (assembly GCF_013816515.1). Classification (NCBI taxonomy): domain Bacteria; kingdom Pseudomonadati; phylum Pseudomonadota; class Gammaproteobacteria; order Enterobacterales; family Enterobacteriaceae; genus Citrobacter; species Citrobacter sp. RHB35-C21. The sequence goes on along the minus strand of NZ_CP057148.1, from coordinate 156,272 downwards.
TGACCTGCTTATTCGCACCTTCCTTAATATAAAGACACAAGCAGAGACATTTTTGGCACGATATAAAAACGCTAAGTTAAAAAATCACTATGACGTGTTGGGTATCAAATGTTCACTGGCATAAACCTCTGTTTCTGATGTAAAACAGATTTTCTGAGGAGGCGTAAAACCTCCTCGTACTGCGAAATTGATTTAGTGATAGCGATCGATCACGCCAACCAGATAGTGGTCGGTTTGCTGCATGTTGATGCCCGCTTTTTTAGCGCTGCGGACTTCATCCAGAATGATTTGCAACAGCGTCCCGTCCACGATTTCCTCTTTTCTGTATCGCTTCAGGAAGTTAATCGCTGACTTATCGTTTGCTGCCTGGGCGTCTTCCGTCAAAGAGGTCAGCGCATTAATGCGCTTCTGGTAATCGCTTACCGTCTGCTCAAACAGATCTTCCAGCGTGGAAAATTCACCGCACCGGGCGTGTTGCTCCTGTAACACCGGCGTGGCGCCGCTCTGTTTGATGTATTCGTACATGCGCATCATTTGCGTCACCGTATTTTGCGCCTGATGACGCAAAAATAGTGCGGTGCCATTAAGGCTATTCTCGCTGCACCTCTGGCTGAGCTGAAGATACAAATTTGAGGTATAAAACTCCTGATTCATTTGCGCATTCAGTTTTTGAACTATTCCGCTAGCGATCATAGGACTTCCTTATTTCTTGTCATCTCAGAAAACGGTCACTCTTCGAAAAAACAACCAGAATAAAAGCGATTCTTTCGCTTTTTTTATTGCGCCTGGTTACGCAGTCATATTCATTTTAAGTCGGGATGCTCCTTATTTAAATATCCAACCCTACTATCGCATTTCTATCTGGCATTATTCTGTGATGGTGTTTCGATATTCACACTCCCTGTGCCAATCCTTTCTTATCGACAGTAGGAAACTTCCTCCGGCTATTCTGCTGAACACGATTAGGGGCACTGTTGCAAAGTTAGCGATGAGGCAGCGTTTTGTCTTATTCAAAGGCCTTACATTTCAAAAACTCTGCTTACCAGGCGCATTTCGCCCAGGGGATCACCATAATAAAATGCTGAGGCCTGGCCTTTGCGTAGTGCACGCATCACCTCAATACCTTTGATGGTGGCGTAAGCCGTCTTCATGGATTTAAATCCCAGCGTGGCGCCGATTATCCGTTTCAGTTTGCCATGATCGCATTCAATCACGTTGTTCCGGTACTTAATCTGTCGGTGTTCAACGTCAGACGGGCACCGGCCTTCGCGTTTGAGCAGAGCAAGCGCGCGACCATAGGCGGGCGCTTTATCCGTGTTGATGAATCGCGGGATCTGCCACTTCTTCACGTTGTTGAGGATTTTACCCAGAAACCGGTATGCAGCTTTGCTGTTACGACGGGAGGAGAGATAAAAATCGACAGTGCGGCCCCGGCTGTCGACGGCCCGGTACAGATACGCCCAGCGGCCATTGACCTTCACGTAGGTTTCATCCATGTGCCACGGGCAAAGATCGGAAGGGTTACGCCAGTACCAGCGCAGCCGTTTTTCCATTTCAGGCGCATAACGCTGAACCCAGCGGTAAATCGTGGAGTGATCGACATTCACTCCGCGTTCAGCCAGCATCTCCTGCAGCTCACGGTAACTGATGCCGTATTTGCAGTACCAGCGTACGGCCCACAGAATGATGTCACGCTGAAAATGCCGGCCTTTGAATGGGTTCATGTGCAGCTCCATCAGCAAAAGGGGATGATAAGTTTATCACCACCGACTATTTGCAACAGTGCCCATGGTGGCACCCCTCCATTGACTGACGAAGACGGCGAATGCCGCCGCCGGCATTGGCTTCGCGAACAGGAAGCCTTGTCCTGTGTCGCAGTCCGCTTGTCGCAATAGATCAAGACTCGCCGATGTTTCCACGCCTTCAGCCACCACATCCATGCCCAGCCCGTGCGCAAGCTGAATCACGGTGTGCACGATGGTTTGGTCGCGGCGGTCGTTGGCGAGCCCGGCGACAAACGATTGGTCGATCTTGAGCGTGCTGATTGGGCAGCACTTCAGATGTTGCAGACAGGAATACCCCGTCCCGAAGTCATCGGCGGCGAAGCGCACACCGATCTGCCGCAAGGCGTCCAGGGCGGGGAAGATCGCCGGATCACCAAACGCGACCGATTCGGTCAGCTCGATTTCGAGATACTCGGCGGGCAACTCGGCATCAGCCAGCACGCCCTTTACCCACCCGTCGAAGTCCGGTCCCACTTGGCTCGCCGAAACATTGACGGCCAGCCGGAACGGTCGCCATGCCAGCATTCGCCAGTCACGCATCTGGCGGCAGGCTTCGCCCAGCACCCAAGCGCCGATTTCAGGCATCAGGCCGGACGATTCGACCACGGGCAGGAACTGGCCCGGTGGCAATAGTCCAAGCGTCGGATGACGCCAGCGCAACAGGGCTTCCGCGCCGACAATCCCACCACTGCGCAGATCGACGACGGGCTGGTAGTGCAGTTCAAGCTGCCCGCGCTCGACCGCTTGGGCCAGTTCCGGCGTCGTCCATCCATCCGGCCGGAAAGCGCTCATTCTCTTTCCCTGAATGCCCGCAACGCCCGCGACAGGGACAGAAGGAACAGGCCGGTCAAACCGAGCGCCGCGATGACCCAATGCTCGCCGAGGAAAGCACCGGCGGTTGTGCCGGCCAGCACGACAGCGAGGATGGGCAGGTGGCAGGGGCAAGTCAGCACAGCCAGTCCGCCCCACAGGTAGCCGGTGATCGGTTTGTGCGTCTCGGACGGCAAGCGCTCGGGGTTGTTCATGGCAGACTCTCCGCGTGCTGTGCCGGCTCGGTCGGCAGGGTGGCCAACTGCACTTCCAGATCGGCCAACGCTTCGCGCCGACGCTCGACGAACTGACGCAGCAGGGCAAGCTGCGCGGCCGCTTCGTCGCCGTCCGCCGCATCCAGCGCCCGGCACAGCCGCGCCAGCGCGTCGAGGCCGATGCCCGCCTCGAAGGCCGCCCGCACGAAGCACAGCCGTTGCAAGGCGGCGTCATCGAACAAGCCGTAGCCGCCTGGTGTGCACGCCACCGGGCGCAGCAATCCGCGCAGCAGGTAGTCGCGCACGATATGCACGCTCACCCCGGCATCAAGAGCCAGCCGGGACACCGTGTAGGCGTTCATTGAACACCTCCTTTTTCTCACCCGGCGCAGCAGGAAAGCTGCTTCACATCCTTGTTGAAGGTCTGCGCCGCGAGCTTCAACCCCTCGACCATCGTCAGGTAGGGGAACAACTGGTCGGCCAGTTCCTGCACCGTCATGCGGTTGCGAATGGTCAGAGCCGCCGTCTGGATCAGTTCACCCGCTTCCGGCGCGACCGCCTGTACGCCGATCAGCCGATGGCTGCCTTCCTCGATAACCAACTTGATGAAGCCGCGTGTGTCGAAGTTGGCGAGCGCACGCGGCACGTTGTCCAAGGTCAAGGTGCGGCTGTCGGTCTCGATCCCGTCGTGGTGGGCTTCCGCCTCGCTGTAGCCCACGGTCGCCACTTGCGGATCGGTGAACACCACGGCCGGCATTGCGGTCAGGTCGAGCGCCGCATCGCCGCCGGTCATGTTGATCGCGGCACGGGTGCCGGCCGCTGCCGCCACATAGACGAACTGCGGCTGGTCGGTGCAGTCGCCGGCCGCGTAGATGTTCGGGTTGCTCGTGCGCATGCCTTGGTCGATGACGATGGCACCTTGCGCATTGACAGTGACCCCCGCTGCGTCCAGCGCGAGGCTGCGCGTGTTCGGTGTCCGACCGGTGGCAACCAGCAGTTTGTCGGCGCGCAATTCACCGTGCGTGGTGGTCAGCACGAATTCACCGTCCATATGGGCGACCTGGCTGGCTTGCGTGTGCTCCAGCACCTCGATGCCCTCGGCACGGAAAGCGGCTGTCACCGCCTCGCCGATGGCCGGGTCTTCACGGAAGAACAAGGTATTGCGCGCCAGGACCGTGACCTTGCTGCCCAGCCGGGCAAAGGCTTGCGCCAGCTCCAGCGCCACCACCGACGAGCCGATTACGGCAAGGCGTTCGGGAATGGTGTCGCTCGCCAGGGCCTCGGTGGAAGTCCAGTAGGGTGACTCTTTCAAGCCCGGAATCGGCGGGACCGCCGGGCTGGCACCCGTGGCGACCAGGCAGCGGTCGAACATCACGACGCGCTCGCCACCCTCGTTCAAACGGACGGTAAGGCTCTGGTCGTCCTTGAAGCGCGCCTCACCGTGCACAACGGTGATGGCCGGATTACCGCCCAGGATGCCTTCGTACTTGGCGTGCCGCAGTTCGTCGACGCGGGCCTGCTGCTGGGCCAGCAGCTTACTGCGGTCAATCGTAGGCACAGTTGCCGCAATACCGCCATCGAACGGGCTTTCCCGGCGCAGATGGGCGATGTGGGCGGCGCGGATCATGATCTTGGACGGCACACAGCCGACATTGACGCAGGTGCCGCCGATGGTGCCGCGCTCGATCAGCGTGACCTGCGCGCCTTGCTCGACGGCCTTCAGCGCCGCCGCCATCGCGGCTCCACCGCTGCCAATGACCGCTACCTGCACCGGGGGCTCGTTGCCACTGTGCTTTTCGGCGGCGGCCATCCATCCCCGCACCTTGTCGAGCAGTCCGACGCGGTTGTCCGCCAGTGGCGCATCGGCTAGCGTTGCCTTGTAGCCCAGTCCGGCCACGGCGGCAGTCAGCGCGTCCGGCGATGTGCCCGGCACGATGGCGAGTTGCGCTGTGCCCTTCGGATAGGACACCAGCGCCGACTGCACGCCTGGCACTTTTTCCAGCGCTTCCTTGACGTGCGCCGCGCACGAGTCGCAAGTCATGCCGGTGATTTTTAGATGGGTCATGCAACAGATCCTTTATCGTTTGTGGCGCCAGACAATGACGTCCGTTGTGCTGCGGTGCCGTTTTCAGTGACTCACTGCTTGACGCTGGACGGATAGCCCGCGTCTGCGGTTGCCTTGGTCAGCTTCTGCACGCTGGTCTTGGCATCGTCGAAGGTGACGACCGCTTGGCGTGTCTCGAAAGTCACGTCAACTTTGCTGACGCCTTCGACCTTGGAAATCGCCTTCTTGACAGTGATCGGGCAGGCGGAGCAGGTCATGCCCGGTACGGACAGCGTGACGGTCTGGGTGGCGGCCCAGACGGGGGCAACAACGGCGGCGAGGGCGAGGGAGGCAAACAGTTTCTTCATGGTGAACTCCGATCAGTAGAAAAATGGCATGACGTAGGGAAATCCGAGCGCGACCAGAACCAGCGCGGCCACGATCCAGAAAATGAGCTTGTAAGTAGCTCGCACTTGGGGAATCGCGCAGACCTCACCCGGTTTGCAGGCCGCTGCCTGCCGGTAGATGCGCCGCCAGGCGAAGAACAACGCCACCAGCGCCACGCCGATAAAGATGGGGCGATAGGGTTCCAACACCGCCAAGTTGCCGATCCAAGCGCCGCTGAACCCCAAGGCGATCAGAACCAACGGCCCGAGGCAGCAAGCCGAGGCGAGGATGGCGGCAAGCCCTCCAGTGAAGAGCGCGCCGCGCCCGGTTTTTGGTTCAGACATGCGCTTGTCCTTTCGAATTGAAATTGGATAGCGTAACCTTACTTCCGTACTCATGTACGGAGTCAAGCGATATGGAAAACAATTTGGAGAACCTGACCATTGGCGTTTTCGCCAAGGCGGCCGGGGTCAATGTGGAGACCATCCGTTTCTATCAGCGCAAGGGCTTGTTGCTGGAGCCTGACAAGCCCTATGGCAGCATCCGCCGCTATGGCGAGGCGGATGTAACGCGGGTGCGCTTCGTGAAATCAGCCCAGCGGCTGGGCTTCAGCCTGGATGAGATCGCCGAGCTGCTGCGGCTGGAGGATGGCACCCATTGCGAGGAAGCCAGCAGTCTGGCCGAGCACAAGCTCAAGGACGTGCGCGAGAAAATGGCTGACCTGGCGCGCATGGAGGCCGTGCTGTCTGAGTTGGTGTGCGCCTGCCATGCGCGAAGGGGGAACGTTTCCTGCCCGCTGATCGCGTCACTACAGGGTGGAGCAAGCTTGGCAGGTTCGGCTATGCCTTAGCGTGCTTTATTTTCCGTTTTCTGAGGCGACCCCAAGATGATCTCCGGCAGTATTTCAGCGACGTCCTCTACAGCCTGAAAACCACTGCCGGCGACGGATATATTCATGTCCTGGTCGAGCACCAGTCAACGCCGGACAAACATATGGCTTTCCGCCTGATACGCTATGCGGTGGCCGCCATGCAGAGACACCTGGAGGCAGGGCATAAAAAGTTACCACTGGTGATACCGGTGCTGTTCTATACGGGTAAGCGCAGCCCTTATCCGTACTCCACCCACTGGCTGGATGAATTTGACGATCCGGCGCTGGCTGGCAAACTCTACAGCAGCGCTTTCCCGCTGGTTGACGTTACCGTCATTCCTGATGAGGAAATCGCTGGCCACCGCAGCATGGCCGCTCTGACCCTGCTGCAGAAACACATTCATCAGCGGGACCTGGCAGAACTGGTTGACCGGCTGGTGCCCATTTTGCTGGCCGGATATCTGTCTTCATCGCTGGTAATATCGCTGGTACACTATATAGTGCAGGCAGGCGAAACATCCGACGCCGAAGCCTTTGTACGCGAACTGGCACAGCGTGTGCCGCAACACGGAGACGCACTTATGACCATCGCACAGCAGCTTGAACAGAAGGGCATCGAGAAGGGCATTCAGCTCGGTGAACAGCGCGGTATTGAAAAAGGCCGTTCAGAAGGGGAACGCCAGGCTACATTGAAAATAGCACGTACCATGCTGCAGAACGGCATCGACCGCAATACCGTCATAAAAATGACCGGTCTGACTGAACACGACCTAGCGCAAATCCGCCACTAATCATCCTTTTCTTATCCTCCCTGTCTGGCCATCAGCGTAAACTGGTGGGGCAGGGAGGCGTCATGCGCTGACACCGCCTGCCAGCCACATCGGTTAAGCAGCTTGATCACGCCTGCAACATTCCCCGTCAGCTGGGCCATCAGTGGGTTAACCTGATGACCATCATCATCAAAAGCGACATCAAGATTAGACCGGGAGAGATAAACGCTGTTTACTCCAGCGTTCAGTGCAACGGCATACCGGCCGGACCATTCCCGATCGCTTAGCAGGTGGTAGTTCCAGCGCATGTCTTTTACGGTTTCCAGGGCATATGTCAGCCGGAATAGATCGTTCTGCCCAGACAGCTCGCCGATGCAGGAGCACCAGAGGTAATTCAGTTTGCTGGACAGCTTCGCACCGACACCCAACTGGCGCCCCTGTTTCAGAAGCCACTCGATGTCGGGAGCGACATCACGCGAAAAACGACGTTGCTTCAGCGCAGTCGCCAGCCAGCGGGTGAGAAAGAGGTTTTCCTGTGCCGGTGACAGCACATTGCCGTTTTGTCTGGCCAGCGCAAGCGCCACCAGGGCACACCATGCCAGATGGCCCGATTTTTCTGTCAGCGTCACTCAGCTCCCTTATCCTTATATTCAGCCTGCAAAATGCTGGCGTTTTCCTGTTAACGTTCATGCTGAGTGTAGTTTAAGCGAAACAGTGGCGGAGTTGCATCCGGAAACACCTGCACCTGCATCCGCACAACAGATGGCCCGGCAATGATACATTTCTGCATAATGGTAAAACCAACCCAAGCACAGCCATCACCGAAAACCCCTCGTCGGTTCAGAACTGGCTTCTGAACCGACGAGGGGTTGGACAAGCCCGTCGGGCGCGGCAGGCCGTTATCAGGACTCATAGAGCGCCTTTCAGCATAGCCACCGCCTCGGTCTCCGGCATCTGAAATTGCACCCGGTGGCGCGCCGCGACATCAAGCGCAAACACCTTCGTATACACCTCTGTCGAGCTGACCGACTTGTGTCCCATTAAACTCTGCAGCACCTTCAGCGGGATACCAGCGTACAGCATATGCATGGCGTAGGAATGGCGGAACGTATGCGGGGTCACCGGCACCGAGAACGTTACTCCGTCGGCAGCAGCAGCATCAACGGCTTCGCCGATCCAGGTTCGCACGGTCCGGTCGGTGATGTCCCAGATGCGGGCCTTCTCGGTTCTGCCGGTGCGTTTATTGCGTCGCTCAAGCGGTATCTTCAGCGTAGCCACCATCATCTGCAGCTGGCTGATGTACTGGCTGTCTGAAAGCGGAACCAGGCGATGCGCCTGGATGCCGGCTGGCGCGCGGCCTGCCGTTCTGGCCGCTTTCTCGGCCCGTTGTTTGAGGGTAGCCAGCTGCACAAACGGCCAGGGCGGCGCCAGGGAAAAATCGCTTCGGGTCAGAGCCAGCGCCTCATTAATACGCGCGCCGGTATTCCAGAGCGTCGCCAGCAGCATCTTACGGTGCAGATCCGGGACATAATGGAGCAGGGCGCTGATCTCCGGTGCCAGCAGGTATTTCGGGAGCTCATCCTGGACAATCGCCATCTGGCGCAGGGCCAGCGCCGCCGGGTAATCGATGGCCACCGGTAGCTGCGCCGTGGACAATACAGAGACGCCGGGCAGGGCCGGAAGCATGGGATTACTCATTATGTTCAGCCGCACGCGCATCAGCAACATCCTGAGTCCGGGCTTCCGCCACGTCCTTCAGTACCAGTGACCAGCCGCCTTTAAACCATCCCCCCGGATCTTCGCCACTGAGTACCTGCTGCAGCCAGCAGGAAGGGGAACGACGCTTTGCTTCACGGAACCAGACCGGATGGTGCTGTCCCATCACGGACCAGAAATCAAAATCCGGCTCCGGGGGGGAGAACACATACGTATTCATGACTAGATTTCCGCAGTGTTGTCTGAGGAACAACAAAAATTCTTTCAGGTTTCCGTACCCCCCCGACCCCATACCGGCACCGAGGAAAAACGCCTCTGTGACCACTCCGGCAGTGATACGACCGTTCTGCTCATGCTGGCGCAGGACCATCAGGGTGCCATCATGGCGCCCACCATCGATGCGGATGAATTCAAAGACATACCGTTCATCATCGTCCGGGAAGAAAAATCCCTCCCAGCTGACACCGGAATACGTCCCCAGTATCACCAGCGGGAACATCATCCCGTCACCGGTGGTCAGCCAGTCTGCACTGGTGCCGAACCGGCTTTCAATCCGTTCAGCCAGAGCAAGGGTTAACTCGCCGGCGCCATCGATACAGTCCAGGAGCAGTCCCGGGGATACATTTAACCAGTGTGCTATCCGTACCTGGTCGGCGATGCGTGTCGGCCCGACATGCCCTGAACCGGGGAAAAAACCGTCAGCGGACAGGCGATCAAACAGGGCTCGCAGACGCCCGCCACATTCCTTCTGCCACTGTTGCCGGCTGGAGAGGATTGCGGGTGAGATGGTCCCGACAGGATACTGTCTGGCCAGCGCCAGGCGGATCTCCCCTTCGAGGGAACGTTCATTTTTCATTGCTGACTGCTCAATGCGTGCAAACAGCGCATCATCCACATTTCTGGCCTGGATCTTCGCCATGACTTCCTCCTTATACAAAATGTATTCAGTGGCGGTAAAAATATGCAGGAGCGAACATGAGGCTTTATTTACCATTAATGAATAATATGTATACATTATGATTCTTTTTGCATACAAGTAAAGAAAAGTGCATTTGATAAGCAATAAAACAGTCACGTCGTTAAATTACCGGACGGCGGTTATCGGATGATCCGATTTTCCTGAATATAAGAGGTTTCCGGAAGTGTACCACGGTCACTGAATAAGCGAAGCGGTCTTTTCTGTCACTATATGCCGGGTCACGGGAAAGAGTTAAACACTATATATAGAAGAAAAGGCAGCTGCTGACGTGGCACATGTTGTGTTTCTCTGCCGCCACGCCCCGGTAGTGTTCTGAAAGATCCGGAACAACCAGAAATCGGATCTGCGGAGAAGATAAGAAAGATTATTGCCGGACAGTCACAAAAAACGACAGATTGTTGTAATTAGTAGATTATTGCTTGTCGTGGCATAAAAATTGGTATTTTTTGATTTACTGGCAATTAAACAGCGACCCGTTACAGGGTCGCCAGATTTCGGTTCAGATATGTTCAAAACGAGCCACAAGAGGACCTGTAACCTGCATGTCCATTTCCCACAGCGTTTTCATCACTCCCTCTAGAGGATCATCGCTGCTGCGGTAGAATGTATTGAAAAGAGTGCCATCAGGATACCTGAACAGTTTGAGCTCACCAAATGATTCACTACTGATGAGGAGTGAATAATCCAGCCTGCGGTTATGCACCTGGTAAATCTGACAATTATTGATCCTGAACGGCAGGGAATTGACGCCTCTGGCAGACACATCAACATGTATGTCTAAGGCGGCATGTCTTTCTCGCTGATATATTAACTCCCTAAGCTCCTCACTGAAGCGGGTTCCATATATCACAAGAATATAATTATTCTGATCTGCTGAGGCTTTAGCAACTTTTTTAATTATGTCTTCAAGGCTGTTAATCTTCATGACTAATCTGGCTTGTGATCTCCCCAGCAAATAATGCAGCCCGTGAAGAATATTTCTCTTCACTTCTGATACAGATGGGAAGTTACCATAAATATTATGATTAAGGCCTTTAGCTACGTAATCTTTTGTAACTCCGACAGGAATATACCTCATTTTCCAGTTATGATGATACTTTGAATCTTCTGTAAATCTGAAATGTGTTAATAGAATATCCTCATGCAAAGCACCTGGGAACTCCTCCGTAAGACGGATATCTGTATTCCTGAGACGCTCTGTGTCAACTTCAGCGGCAATAATATCTGCTGCAATACTGCGATTGAATACTTCAATGTATTTATCCACTATATCATTAAATAAAATAACATTCGCGGCATAATCCTCCTCTGGAATAATATAACCTGAATATGGAACAAGGGGGTCTCGCTTCATTCCTTTCAGAATGGTGACTGCTCTGGATTTGCTGAAATAAGAAAACAACCCTCCAGCCAGGGCCTCATTAACCCGCTGCGTAACCTGTTCTCCAGGTCTGGCAAGTTTTATAGCCAGTAAAGAAAACGCCCCGTAGAGGCTCCCTAAATCGTCTCTTACTCCAGTGTAAGTCCGCCCGGGAATGAGACGCTTGTCATTGAATGAGTTCATCGCCTCAATTGTTTCTGATAAACCGCTGTACCAGCTCGCATCTGTATGATGATTGCAATGTTCAATTCTTAATATCATATCAATGATATCGACAGCGTTTCTGAACTCCGGAGTTAATGTGTCATAAGTATCTCTCTCTTCGAATAATTTCGAGGTAATAAGGTGATTTACAAGGTCGGCTATATCTATGTTTTGTTGTGGTTCAAAATGCGCGATAAGATAACCTGAGATCAGCAAGCGCATATCAGACAACGCATTTGCAAACATGATGGACAGTGCAGCCTTCTCTTTATACAAATTGCCCCTGAGTAAGGTTTTCCATTGTGAGTTTGTCTCCTCCAGAGACAGATAATCCGGGGTCAGAAAGAAACTGTGCCAGCGATACTCCTCCTCCCAGTGCCGTGTAAATCGGCTCTGACTGTGCCAGAGACAGAGAACATCATGAGCATATTTCGTGGACGACGTATTATCAGCAACCAATGGCGGGATAAGCAGACAAACGGTGTTATGCAGGTGGTACATCAGGCGGCCGGCAAAATCTTTACTTTCGGATTTGCCAATGATTAATCCCATACTCCAGCCTTCCCACAGACCTATAAAGCTGCGAATAAGTTCCTGGTGCGTCTGCTCCTGACTGGCCGAAAGGGAGACTCCGAGGCCGGCTTTCCATTCGTTAAGTACATGCCATACTCTAAAGAGCGACAATGTAAATTGTTTGAAGTCTGTAAAACTGGTGCTGTCAGATTTTTTGTAAACCTGCAATGGAATATACATGGCTTCATGAAAATATTCGCCTGACGTTTCGGTTGATTTTACCGTTTCACGAATAAATTTTCTCAAGTCATAGTGGAATGAATCACTGAATGAAGGACCGAATCCAGATTCTTTTACTTCATCAAGAAGGTTTCCTCCATCCTCATGGGCAAAGCTTCGTTTAATAGAGGTGTAGGTATCTGTTAACCGGTTAACTCCAGTTCTGAAAACACCAATATTTTTGTCGTTGAGTGCATCGTATGCTTCACCAAAAAAATCAAAGGTTATATCATCCAGGCTCCTGCTTTTCTCTGGCTGGCCTGTCACAATACAACGCTTGTATAAACTGCACCAGAGAGTTGAAAGGGGCTTGATACCTGTCGAGGATAATATCGTCAATTCACCAGGTTGGTCACCAAACGATGGTAAAATGATTATCTTTGCATCCTTCCCGCCAACAGTTTTTAGCCTTTTAAGAAGAAACAAAAGTGGTCTGATATGTATATCTAAAACAACATCATTCTTGTTTACATCGCATTGAATGTGCTCCATTTCTTCCTTACCTGATACAGAGTAAGGAAGTATTTTGATTTCACCAAGATAGTTCTCACCGATATGATAACCAGGATAGCGTATCCAGGCCTGAGCATATGCTTTGTAAATGTAGCCATTCACTATCTGTGCCAGAAAATATTTATTCATCAGACGATCGCGCTTATCTTCATCCAACACGTTCAGACTGGTGATGAAGAACCAGATAGATAAAACGATATTGAACAACATCCATAGAAACGCAGTGGCGGCGAAAGCGGTATTGAGATATTTATCTCCTAAGGAGGAAGTCATACCACTGAGCAGAATAAAAGCCGCAAGCGATAAACCACTCAGCCCGGAAAACATATACCCTGAATACAGTTGATAAGCAGACTGAATATGGATCCTGGCAGACTTTTTCTGAAACAGAACGCTGATCAAGCCAACAACCAACGGAAATACAATCCCTATAATAGTCAGCTGGCTGCCCAGTAAATTTGACATCCATCCAGGAAGTTCGGTTATTTTTTCAAAATGCTGGAGCGCAAACGGATGTAAAACAGGACGTAAACATATAACCACTCCGAGAGCGACAGCAGCAATAGCCCAGAGAAAAAGCATAGCCCGAATGTAATGGGTGGACGAGGCAACAAGTATCCGTTCCACCAGGTTCCAACTGAGGTTTTTGCGGTCCCGATTGGATTTCAGACGCCGGTGTAGCTCGGTCCGGACCTGCCATGAGACACTTTTGAGAAATTTACCAAGCATAGATGCCCTGAATTATCCGTAAAAATTCTATGAATAATAAGTGGTAAGCAACTTTTTTTCTCTGGAAAAATGTTGCTCGATTCCCACTTATCCCAGATACGTCCTCCAGTCCTCCGGGTTTACCTTTTTTCGGATCTCAGAAGTGGAGAAGAGGAATTATTGCAGCATGGACACAAAAAACGAGTAATTGTTGCGATGAGTGGACTATTGCACCATGAGCAAATATAAATGACTTTATGCGTCCTGCGGTTAAATATATTGTTCATGCCGTCCGGCTGAACCCCGGGTCAGGGGATCAGCCGGGAAGGAGAACGTCACGGTTCTGTTTTCCGCGACAGGGTCTTTCTTTTTTTCTTCAGGTACATCACTTCGTCACATTTACCGATCATCTCCGCCAGTGTCGTATAATGGTCTGCGTTATTGATCAGTTCGCCAAAGGAATAATTGATGTTGTAGGGCTTGCCCGAGGTGTCATTGTAATGATCGAGACTGGCACTCAGCGCGTGCAGATAAGACTGAGTGTTACCGTTTCGCCGGATCAGGGCGGCAAACTCATCCCCGCCGAGGCGGCCTGCTATTTCACCCGGTTCAAGGTGCTGATGTAAAAAGCCGGCAAAGATCTTCAGCACCTCGTCACCTTCCGCGTGTCCCCAGAGATCGTTAACCGGTTTGAACCTGTCCAGATCGAAATAGATGAGGCTGAACGACGCATCCTGCCGGTTCATTGCGCGGAAGAGTTTTTCGCCGGCGCGGTAAAACCCGCGCCGGTTGGGAATGCCCGTCAGGCTGTCCGTCATGGCCATGCTGATGGCCTCGAATTCGTCCTCCACGATACAGGCCAGGTCCCGGAGGGACGCAATGTCCTCATCCGTGAAGGCGCGGGGAACGGTGTGGATCAGGCACAGCGTGCCGGCCACCGTGCCGTCCGGCAGGCTCACCGGCTGGCCGGCGTAGAACCGGATGTGTGGCTCACCGGTAACCAGGGGATTATCGTGAAATCGCGCATCGGCAGCCGCATCGTGAATGATAAAAGGCCCTTCCTGCAGAATGGCGTGCCCGCAGAACGAAATATCACGTGGAGTTTCGCGCACGCCGACGCCCTGGCAGGCGAGGAGCCACTGGCGCTCGCGATCCAGCAGGCTTATCAGGGCCACCGGGACCTGAAAGGCTTTGCGGGCCAGCCGCGTCAGGCGTTCAAAACGCTCATCGTCACGGGTATCAAGAAGGCCGGTAATATACAGGGACTTCAGCCTCTGTTCTTCATTCTCCGGTATACCGGGTGCCTGCATGTAATCTCCTGGTATGTACAAAGTATATATGCAGATGAAAAGGTGTTTGGATCTGACTGAGTGTAATTATAGTTCACGACTTATCTGCCAGCGGCTGAACTTCAGGTACAGGAATTCACGTTTATCACTCGTACTAGACTCTCCGGAGGACCAGGGGAATGACCGGGTCTGTTACGGTGAGGGAATCTGTAAACCTCAGGATTTTTGCCGGGAAAGTACGTACAACTGCTATCTTGATTAGTAAATGTTAAAATTTGTAGGTATCCACCCGTTAAACAAAATGATTAATATTTAAAAATACTCGTTGAACACCCGTGCCGTAATAATGAAGTACATTAAAAACGTTATCCGGTCATGTGAAGCTGAGACCGTCTCTTCGTCATGTAAAATGCCGTACTTTCTTTGTCGTGAAGAATGACCGGGTTAAGTCCATAAGGTTGAGAGGAAGTCTGCTGATGTGATACGCTCAAGGCGAGATTTATCTCAGTGAGAACTCACGGCAACAAAAAGTTTTTGGACAACAAAACACAAAGTTGTTTTGGACTGTAGGAGTCCAAGAGACAATGACATTACATACAACGCCGTGTAACGGATTTTACATTATTACAAAGCCTGTGTTACAAGAGAGTTATGGACATGATTGAAAAAATATGTGAAGTAATTGATGGTGAATACGTCTGTGATATAGATATTAGCATTGAAGAATGGAAGATTTTATTAAGGGATAAAAAAGTTTTTGATGACAAAAGTATTGCAGCGTTAAAAAAATGGTTCATTGAGCCAGACCATTCCTGTACATGTTTCGATATCGGCAAGAAGTACGACCTGCACAGTATGAGTGCTAATGGTGTAATCAATGGGTTGGGTGGAAGAGTTCAGAAGCAGCTTGGCCGATTCGAGGTTAAAGGAGTCGGAAAGATTGCTTCCGGGACAAAATTCATTACAGTCATGAAAAGTAGAGAAATTAAAGGAAACCCAAAGCGAAATTTATGGACTATCCGTGAAGAACTTGTTCAGGCAATAAAAGAACTAGATTTTTTTAGTACGAACGAAAGCTCAAGCATTGATTTTTACTCAGATAATGATTTGATCACTGCTCTAGAAGAAAGTAATCACTTTGACGTTACTCAGACATTTGAGTATAGCGAAAAAGCGAAACCTAAGAAAGCTGCAATAGAAGTCAAAAATGGACTCTCATACCCAAGAAGTAAATCTGTTTCAAAAAATGCGCTTAACAAAGCTGATTATAAATGTGAAATTAATTGCGACCATCCAACGTTCAGAAGGCGAAACTCTCCTCTAAATTACACAGAACCTCATCACATTGTCCCGATGTCAAAGCAAGACTATTTTGAGAATTCACTGGATGTGGAAGAGAATATCATATCACTATGTTGCAACTGCCATAAACAAATTCATCTTGGCAAGGGGTTTGAAGATATGTTGAGGAAAATATATGCCGAGCGGAAAGATGTATTAAAAAAAGCGGGAATCGAGATATTATTAGAGGATTTGATTCTTTTTTACAAGATGGAAGGTAATTGATCTTCGAGAAGATGCATGCTTATTTTTATTTTTTTAGCAATGAATGTGAAATACTGCCTGGCTATCAATCCTGTCATGTGGTTCAGATTTATGGGGGAGGATTTTAATATTTTACCAGCATGGCATGTCGATCAATCGGTTAAGTATAGCGCCAGGTAACCAGACGGATTTTCCCTCTCAGGCGGGAGTCGTTATCCATCGTCCAGTACCTGATTAAAAGTAGGAGTAATTACAAGAAAATTAAATTGTATGACTATTATTTCCGTTCAGAAAAGAAAGTTACATTAAAAACCCGAAATTATTAGGGTTATTAATTAGTTAAGTGCTATATATTTTCGTGTCCGGGGGTACCCTAAGAGGGGGCGCAAGACAACACTCCAGTGTTCATTATTTATGACTGTCAAGCCATTTATTCATCTGCTCAATTTCACCTTTTTGAGCTTTAATGATGTCCTGCGCAAGCTTTCTCATTTCGGGATCTTTTCCGTATTTGAGCTCGGTCTCAGCCATTGCGATTGCCCCTTCATGGTGTGCGATCATACCTTTTGCAAAGGCCTTATCGGGATTGGATTCATTAACGGCGGCCATCATTTTTTCATGCCAGCCATATATTCCTGTGATGATGCCGATGAGTGCATATCTGACATTTTCATTTCCGAATGTTCAGCAGAAATGGCTGGCAGGGATAACATTAATATTACAAAAAGGGTGTTTTTGATTTTCATATAATAATTCCTTTCAGACAGGTACCGGTTAAGTGTAGCTGAGTCAGACAAAAAAGCCCCCTGACGGGGGGCAAAAATGTAGCAACGTTGTTTCAGGAAAATCTATCAGGGAAAAGGTAACAGCACGGATACTACCGTCGCATTCAGCCTGCATTGATCATGCGGCGGTGCGCTTCGGCCATGGCCTGATGTGGGCCGGATTGCCCGTTATTCATGAATTCATGGGCAACCGCTGCTCTTTCATGCTCATTCATCGCCGCGTAAGACGTTGACGGGACGGTCGTGGATACCGTGTTATTTCCCATCATCTTCTGATGACTTTCCACCATTTTCTGGTGCGCATCCGCCGAGCCGTTCGTCATGGTTTCATGAGCAATAATGGCCTGTTCATGCTGGTCCATACCGGTCATACGAGGAGCAGTCCCCTGGATCCCGACAGGAGCCGCAGCAGACTGCATCTGGTGAGCAGGAGCCTGTGCATTGTTGACGCGATCATGGATATTCACGGTTTCAGTGGCCCAGGCCGATGAAATTAAACCAAAGCCCAGCAAAGATGCTAATACGATATTTTTCATGATAACTCTCCATTTCTGAATTAGTGATGTCCGGGGAAGTACAACCGGTGTTTTCAGTTCCATAACTGAAACAAGTTCGGCAGCGTTTATTTCTCCGGAAGAGGGCTGGATATTCATTTCCTGGCGTACTCTGACGCCGGGTATTGATGAAGCAATCCAGCCTTCCTGATAAGTTGCACTAATTATATCGAATGGCTTCTGTTTGCTGCATGACAGGCTAATGACATCTTTGTCATTTACATCTTTATTTTCAGCATTGGGTTTCCGGGATCATTTTCTCCAGTCTGGGCACGGATAAGATAAAACGCGTGGAGCGTACGTCTGATTCCACCTGCACTCTTCCGTGATGTGCTTCCACGATTGACTTCACAATCGCAAGGCCGATGCCGCTGCCTTCTCCTTTTCGTTGTCTGGATGGATCCACCCGATAAAAACGGTCAAACAGCCTTGATAAATGTTCTTCAGGGATCGGTTTCCCCGGATTTTCAATCACAAGGTCAAAAAAGCTCTCCTGCTCTCTTATTGAGACGGTGATTGCCTGTCCCTCCGGGGTATAACGCAGGGCATTGGATAACAGATTATTGATCGCCCTTCTGAACATTTGTGGATCTCCCTCAACCAGGCAGGGCATCCCGTCAAATTTGAGCATAATATTGCGTTCTTCGGCCCAGGCTTCGAAAAACTCGAAGACTTTCATGACTTCCGCTCTGAGGTCAAACATGACCCTGTCAGGTATCAGCTGATTATTGTCTGCCTGCGCCAGGAACAGCATGTCGCTGACCATTTTGGTCATCCGGTTATACTCTTCCAGGCTGGAGTAGAGGACATCCTCAAGTTCCTTCTGGGTTCGATCCTGACTCAGCGCGATTTCAGTCTGTGTCACCAGATTGGTGATGGGCGTTCTGATCTCGTGCGCGATATCGGCAGAGAAATTGGCCTGGCGGGTAAAAACATCCTCAATCTTTCCAATCATATGATTGAACGAGATAACCAGCTGCTCCAGCTCAATGGGAACGCGTGTCGGTTCCAGCCGCGCATCAAGATTCTCGGAGGTGATGTTTTTAATGGCATTGCTGACATTACGAAGGGGCAGGTGCCCCTGACGGACAGCAATGCGAATGATCAGAACAATCAGCAGGCTTATCACGACGGCAATCGCAATCAGATTTTTTTTCAGCGCATCGAGGTAATGGAGATGGAAATTAATGGAGAGGCCAGTCAGCATGACATAGTTCTGCTGTTTGCCCTGAAATGTCGCCTGGCCAGAGGAGGCGATAATCCGGTACGTTTCCATCTTCATTCCGGACCCGGTATCCATCGGTCCCGCAGGATCCTCCACCGTCCAGAGAAAGACATCCCGTGCGCGGCTGTGCTCGCTAAAATCGGCTGAATTCACGGCCGGGCGTAGTGCTGCCCCCTGCGCAGAGCTGTACAGCACCTCACCCCGGGGATTGAGGAGCAAAAGGGCAACGTTGCGGTAGCTGGCGATCGATTCCTTTATTTTGCTTACTTTTTTTTCATCCGGATCTGCCGGGGACTGGAGTATACGGCTCAGTGTGGTGCTGATTTGTTGCAGATCGCTGACATCCTGCTCGGCAAAATGCTTTTCAACAGAATGCAGCATAAACCAGGTGAAGGCGATAAACGCCAGTATTGTGGACAGGCTGATAAAAAAGGTCAGCCGCAGAGCGAGTGAGAAAGGTCGTCTGGACGGTTTGCTATGCATCCGGGATCTCCAGCATGTAGCCCACGCCCCGCACTGTCTGGATCAGTTTTGTCCCGTAATCGTTGTCTATTTTAGCGCGGAGTCGCTTTACTGCGACATCAATCGCGTTAGTGTCGCTGTCAAAATTCATGTCCCAGACCTGAGAGGCAATCAGGGAGCGGGGAAGAACTTCTCCCTGATGGCGAATGAAGAATTCCAGCAAGCTGAACTCTTTACTGGTGAGCACAATGCGGTTCCCGGCGCGGCTGACTTTTCTGGATACGAGATCAACCGAGAGGTCAGCCACTTTAAGCTGGCTTTCCGTGATCATCGTGTTTCCCCGCCTGAGGAGGGTTCTTACCCGGGCGAGCAGTTCAGCAAACGCAAAGGGCTTCACCAGATAATCGTCCGCACCCAGCTCAAGTCCTTTGACCCTGTGTTCAATCGTGCCAAGGGCCGTCAGCAGTAATACCGGCATCCCCTTTCCGGCACTGCGCAGCATACGGATGATATCCCAGCCGTTTACATCAGGCAGCATGATATCCAGGATGACTAAATCATACTCGGCTGTCATGGCAAGATGATATCCGGTCAGACCATTATCAGCGTGATCCACGACGAACCCCGCCTCTGTCAGCCCCTTGCTGAGATATTCACCTGTTTTAATTTCGTCTTCAACGATTAATATTTTCATCATGCTCCCCGGCTGGCTGCTAATGTCATTTTATTGCGCCCACGATCGTTATCAACGGATTACAGCAAAAATGACAACATTGTCATTATCCTGTCACCCGGCAAACAGAGAGCGTTCGGTAAAGTATCCCTATCAATACTCTGGACTTCGTTTGAACCATTTACCAGGTCTGCCTGTACGAGAAGCGTTATGTTCAAATTAAAATTACTCAGCATCAGTACCATATTCATCCTGGCTGGTTGTGTTTCTCTGGCACCTGAATATCAGCGTCCGCCAGCTCCGGTTCCCCAGCAGTTTTCATTGTCTAAAAACAGTCTGACGCCTGCGGTAAACAGCTATCAGGATACGGGCTGGCGAAACTTTTTTGTCGATCCCCAGGTCAGCAGGCTGATCAGTGAAGCCCTGAATAATAACCGTGATTTGAGAATGGCTGCCCTGAAGGTTGAAGAGGCCCGGGCCCAGTTCAACGTCACGGATGCAGATCGTTATCCCCAACTGAATGCCTCATCCGGGATCACATACAACGGTGGTCTGAAAGGTGACAAGCCGACCACACAGGAGTACGACGCGGGTCTGGAGCTCAGCTATGAGCTCGATTTTTTTGGCAAACTTAAGAACATGAGTGAGGCTGATCGCCAGAACTACTTTGCCAGCGAAGAAGCCCGTCGTGCCGTACACATCCTGCTGGTCTCCAACGTTTCACAGAGCTATTTCAGCCAGCAACTGGCGTACGAACAACTCCGTATTGCGCGGGAAACGCTGAAAAATTATGAACAGTCCTATGCTTTCGTTGAGCAACAGCTCGTGACCGGGAGTACGAACGTTCTGGCACTTGAACAGGCGAGAGGACAAATCGAAAGTACCCGCGCCGAAATAGCCAAACGAGAAGGCGATCTGGCTCAGGCAAACAATGCCCTGCAACTGGTGCTGGGAACGTACCGCGCACTTCCGTCAGAAAAAGGGATGAAAGGCGGGGAGATCGCACCAGTAAAATTGCCACCAAATCTGTCTTCACAAATTTTGCTGCAGCGACCGGATATTATGGAAGCGGAATATCAGCTGAAAGCGGCTGATGCCAATATTGGCGCAGCGCGAGCGGCCTTTTTCCCCTCCATTACCCTGACCAGTGGTCTTTCCGCAAGCAGTACGGAGCTGTCAAGCCTGTTTACGTCAGGAAGTGGAATGTGGAATTTTATCCCTAAAATTGAAATTCCTATTTTTAATGCTGGCAGGAATAAAGCCAATCTGAAGCTGGCTGAAATTCGCCAGCAACAATCGGTGGTTAATTACGAACAAAAAATTCAGTCAGCCTTTAAGGATGTTTCCGACACGCTTGCGCTGCGCGACAGCCTTAGCCAGCAACTTGAGTCACAGCAGCGTTATCTTGATTCACTTCAGATAACTCTCCAGCGTGCCAGAGGATTATATGCAAGTGGTGCTGTCAGTTACATCGAAGTGCTGGATGCAGAACGTTCCCTCTTCGCTACGCAGCAAACCATTCTCGATCTTACCTATTCCCGACAGGTTAACGAAATTAATCTGTTTACCGCGCTGGGTGGCGGTTGGGTAGAGTAAATTTATTTAATTAATCAGGAAATTAAAAATGCGTAATTCACTTAAAGCCGTTTTATTTGGTGCCTTCTCTGTCATGTTTTCTGCCGGTCTTCATGCTGAAACACATCAGCATGGCGATATGAATGCTGCCAGTGATGCTTCGGTACAGCAGGTTATCAAGGGCACCGGTGTCGTTAAAGACATTGATATGAATAGTAAAAAGATTACCATTTCGCACGAAGCAATCCCTGCTGTGGGCTGGCCTGCAATGACCATGCGCTTCACTTTTGTTAATGCAGACGACGCTATCAATGCCCTGAAAACCGGCAACCATGTCGATTTCTCGTTTATTCAGCAGGGCAATATCTCCTTACTCAAAAGCATTAACGTTACGCAATCCTGATTATCAGTCCGGAGCGAATACATCCAGTGCGCCTGAACATTCATTAAGGGATTACTGTGAATGAATGATCGGGCGCATATGCCAGGTGTTTTGATTTTTCAGCGAGAAATTGTATGGCTTCTTTAAAGATAAAATATGCTGCAATAATTATCAGCAGCCTCATAGCAGGGGGGCTGATATCGGTTACTGCCTGGCAGTATGTAAACTCATCACAAAAAACAGTACAAACCGAACAAAAGGCACCGGAGCGAAAGGTACTTTTCTGGTATGACCCGATGAAACCGGATACCAAATTTGATAAACCCGGAAAATCTCCCTTTATGGATATGGACCTGGTGCCGAAATATGCTGATGAAAGTGGCGATAAAAGCAGTGGCGGGATCCGTATCGATCCAACCCAGGTTCAGAATCTGGGATTAAAAACGCAAAAAGTTACGCGAGGAATGCTGAATTATTCCCAGACAATCCCGGCTAATGTCAGTTACAACGAGTATCAGTTTGTCATTGTGCAGGCGCGTTCTGACGGTTTCGTCGAAAAAGTGTATCCCCTGACGATTGGCGATCATGTGAAGAAAGGCACTCCGCTTATCGATATCACCATTCCTGAATGGGTTGAGGCACAAAGTGAGTTCCTGCTGTTATCCGGTACAGGCGGTACGTCAACCCAGATAAAAGGGGTTCTGGAGCGACTTCGTCTGGCTGGTATGCCGGAAGAGGATATTCAAAGGCTGCGTTCAACCCGCACAATCCAGACCCGTTTTACCATTAAAGCACCTATTGATGGTGTCATTACTGCATTTGACCTGCGCACCGGCATGAATATTTCGAAAGATAAAGTAGTGGCTCAGATTCAGGGGATGGACCCGGTCTGGATCAGCGCTGCAGTGCCAGAATCTATCGCCTATCTGCTGAAAGATACGTCGCAGTTTGAAATTTCGGTACCGGCTTATCCGGATAAAACATTCCATGTCGAAAAATGGAACATTCTTCCCAGCGTGGATCAGACAACCCGTACGCTTCAGGTCCGTCTCCAGGTTTCTAATAAGGATGAGTTTCTCAAGCCGGGCATGAATGCCTATCTGAAACTGAATACCAAGAGCCAGGAGATGCTGCTGATACCAAGCCAGGCCGTTATCGATACCGGCAAAGAACAGCGCGTGATTACTGTTGATGATGAAGGCAAGTTTGTGCCGAAACAGATCCACGTTCTGCATGAATCACAGCAACAGTCCGGCATTGGCTCCGGCCTGAATGAAGGCGATACCGTGGTGGTCAGTGGCCTGTTCCTCATTGACTCCGAAGCCAATATTACGGGCGCGCTGGAACGTATGCGCCACCCTGAAAAAACAGAAAACAGTATGCCAGCAATGTCTGAGCAGCCTGTAAATATGCATTCAGGGCACTGAGGAGACGACGATGATTGAATGGATTATCCGGCGCTCTGTCGCCAACCGTTTCCTGGTCATGATGGGCGCACTGTTTCTCAGCATCTGGGGCACATGGACGATAATTAACACGCCGGTCGATGCGCTGCCTGACCTGTCAGATGTGCAGGTCATTATTAAAACCAGCTATCCCGGACAGGCCCCGCAGATTGTAGAAAACCAGGTCACCTATCCGCTTACCACCACCATGCTGTCCGTACCTGGCGCAAAAACCGTGCGTGGCTTTTCACAGTTCGGTGATTCGTATGTGTATGTCATTTTTGAAGACGGCACCGATCTGTACTGGGCCCGTTCGCGCGTGCTGGAATACCTGAATCAGGTTCAGGGCAAACTGCCTGCGGGTGTGAGCTCTGAAATCGGCCCGGACGCCACGGGAGTGGGCTGGATATTTGAATATGCCCTTGTCGATCGCAACGGAAAACACGACCTTTCAGAACTGCGCTCTCTGCAGGACTGGTTCCTGAAATTTGAGCTGAAAACCATCCCGAACGTGGCTGAGGTCGCTTCGGTTGGCGGCGTGGTGAAACAGTACCAGATTCAGGTCAATCCGGTAAAACTGTCCCAGTACGGTATCAGCCTGCCCGAAGTGAAACAGGCACTTGAATCGTCTAACCAGGAGGCCGGTGGCTCATCCGTTGAAATGGCCGAAGCGGAGTATATGGTCCGTGCCAGCGGTTATCTTCAGAGCATTGATGATTTTAATAACATCGTCCTGAAAACAGGTGAGAACGGCGTGCCGGTTTATCTGCGGGATGTTGCCCGCGTGCAGACCGGGCCCGAAATGAGGCGTGGTATTGCCGAGCTGAACGGCCAGGGAGAAGTCGCTGGCGGCGTGGTGATCCTGCGGTCGGGTAAAAATGCGCGCGACGTTATCACGGCAGTGAGGGATAAACTGGAGACGCTGAAGGCCAGCCTGCCGGAAGGCGTTGAAATCGTGACCACCTACGATCGCAGCCAGTTAATCGACCGGGCGATTGATAACCTCAGTTACAAGCTTCTTGAAGAGTTTATCGTGGTGGCCATCGTCTGTGCTCTGTTCCTGTGGCACGTACGTTCTGCCCTGGTGGCGATTATCTCTCTGCCGCTTGGCCTGTGTATCGCCTTTATCGTCATGCACTTCCAGGGACTGAACGCCAATATCATGTCGCTGGGAGGGATAGCGATTGCCGTCGGTGCGATGGTGGATGCCGCCATTGTGATGATTGAAAATGCGCACAAACGGCTTGAGGAGTGGGATCATCAGCATCCGGGTGAGCAGATTGACAACGCCACCCGCTGGAAGGTGATTACCGACGCCTCCGTGGAAGTGGGACCCGCGTTGTTCATTAGCCTGCTGATCATCACCCTGTCCTTTATTCCTATCTTTACCCTGGAAGGGCAGGAAGGTCGTCTGTTTGGCCCGCTGGCATTCACGAAAACGTACTCCATGGCGGGAGCGGCCGCACTGGCCATCATCGTCATTCCTATTCTGATGGGATTCTGGATCCGGGGGAAAATTCCTGCCGAGACAAGTAACCCCCTGAACCGGGTGCTGATCAAAGCGTATCATCCTTTGCTGCTGCGGGTCCTCCACTGGCCAAAAACAACCCTGCTGGTTGCGGCCTTGTCCATTTTCACGGTTATCTGGCCACTGAGTCAGGTGGGCGGTGAATTTCTGCCGAAGATTAACGAGGGCGATCTGCTGTATATGCCGTCGACCTTGCCTGGCGTCTCTCCGGCAGAAGCTGCAGCGCTCCTGCAGACAACAGACAAGTTAATCAAAAGCGTTCCTGAAGTGGCTTCTGTATTTGGCAAGACCGGTAAAGCAGAGACCGCAACGGATTCCGCGCCGCTCGAAATGGTGGAAACCACGATCCAGCTCAAACCTGAGGATCAGTGGCGTCCCGGCATGACAATTGACAAGATTATTGATGAACTCGACAGGACAGTCCGTTTACCGGGTCTGGCAAACCTCTGGGTGCCGCCTATCCGTAACCGTATTGATATGCTCTCAACCGGGATCAAAAGCCCGATAGGTATCAAAGTGTCCGGGACTGTTCTGTCCGATATCGACGCGACGGCGCAGAGTATCGAGGCGGTAGCCAAAACCGTGCCTGGCGTGGTGTCTGTCCTGGCTGAGCGACTTGAGGGCGGGCGCTACATCGATATCGATATCAACCGGGAGAAAGCTTCCCGCTACGGGATGACTGTGGGCGACGTCCAGCTGTTCGTCTCTTCAGCAATCGGTGGGGCTATGGTGGGTGAGACGGTTGAAGGCGTGGCCCGGTACCCTATTAACATTCGCTATCCGCAGGATTACCGTAACAGTCCGCAGGCGTTGAGAGAGATGCCAATCCTGACCCCAATGAAGCAGCAAATTACGCTGGGCGATGTTGCCGATATTAAGGTCGTTTCCGGACCAACCATGCTGAAAACCGAAAATGCCCGGCCAGCCAGCTGGATTTATGTTGATGCCCGCGGCAGGGACATGGTGTCGGTGGTGAACGATATTAAGACGGCCATCAGTGAGAAAGTGAAACTGAGACCGGGGACCAGTGTGGCATTCTCAGGACAGTTTGAATTACTCGAGCACGCCAATAAGAAATTAAAACTGATGGTACCGATGACGGTGATGATCATCTTCATCCTGTTATATCTGGCATTCCGCCGGGCTGATGAGGCCTTACTTATTCTGATGAGCCTGCCGTTTGCCCTGGTTGGCGGGATATGGTTCCTGTACTGGCAGGGCTTCCATATGTCAGTGGCGACCGGAACCGGGTTTATCGCCCTGGCCGGGGTGGCAGCAGAGTTTGGCGTGGTCATGCTGATGTATCTGCGTCATGCCATTGAAGCGCACCCGGAATTGTCCCGTAAAGAGACGTTCACACCGGAAGGCCTTGATGAAGCCCTCTATCATGGTGCCGTACTGCGTGTCCGGCCGAAAGCCATGACCGTGGCGGTGATCATCGCGGGTCTGCTGCCGATACTCTGGGGAACCGGCGCAGGTTCAGAAGTCATGAGCCGTATTGCGGCCCCCATGATTGGCGGGATGATCACAGCTCCGCTGCTGTCCCTGTTCATTATTCCTGCCGCCTATAAACTCATCTGGCTGCGCAGACATAAAAAGAGCGTGTCATAACCCTGAAAGGACACCCCTGCGGGTGTCCTTTTGCATAAATTCACCCTGACGTCAGGGTTTACATCGATAACATACAGAGGTGAGTATGAAAAAAATAATTTTAATGGCCCTGGCTTTTGGCCTTTCACTTCCGGCAATGGCAGGTGAAAAAGTAATAGACATGTACAAGTCTGAAAACTGTGGTTGCTGTTCCCTGTGGGGCAAGGCGATGGAAAAGGACGGGTTTGAGGTACGGACCCACGTCATGAATGATCAGGCTCTGTCAGCCCTGAAAGAAAAATATGCTGTTCCTGCAGGACTACGAAGTTGTCATACCGCGGTTGCCGGTAATTTGATCATTGAAGGCCATGTGCCTGCGACAACGATACATAAAGCAATGCAGTCTGGTTCGGGTATACACGGTCTCGCCACCCCCGGTATGCCTGCAGGAAGTCCGGGAATGGAGATGGGAGCCCGGAAAGAGGCTTACGATGTTATCGCATTCTCACCGGATGGAAGTAAAATAGTCTTCCAGCGAATCGAATAGTCAGCGGAACGGCTGATAACGGGACGCCGGCAGCAAGCACTCCTGTGCCGGCGACATTCGTGGTAATCGCATCCATGACATACCCTGAAGACAGAAGATGCTTCAGGTATGCATAAGGAGAGTTACTGTGAAAAATGACAATGCAGTGCAACACAACAACCAGAGTGCTTCTGAACAGACATTATCCCCGGACGAGAGTCACGTATTGCATAAGGTGAGAGATCCCGTGTGCGGGATGGAAATCCTGCCCGATAAGGCGCACAGCAGCATTCGATACCAGGACTATCAGCTTTATTTCTGCTCCGCCAGCTGTGAGAGCAAATTTAAAGCCCATCCCGATCGTTATCTTACCGAAGATGCCAGTGAACGTTCCCATCACCATCACCACGAAGTCAACCCTGATCAGATAAAACAGCCTCACCACCAGGCGGAGAAAGATACTTCTGGAGGTGTGTGGACATGTCCGATGCACCCGGAGATACGCCGTAGTGGTCCCGGAAGCTGTCCTGTCTGTGGAATGGCACTGGAACCGCTCGTAGCCACGGCATCCACGGGGCCGAGTGATGAACTTCGCGACATGACAAGACGCTTCTGGCTGGGGTTGTTGCTGGCGTTTCCGGTTCTGATACTCGAAATGGGATCTCATCTGTTTCCCGCTTTGAGGAATACAGTACCGCCACAGTACAACACGTGGCTGCAGTTACTTCTGGCCTCTCCTGTCGTGTTGTGGTGTGGCTGGCCATTCTTCGCCCGGGCCGGAATGTCGTTGCGTAACCGCTCCCTGAATATGTTTACTCTCGTTGCAATGGGGACCGGTGTAGCCTGGGTGTACAGCGTCATTGCAACCGTCTTCCCTTCCTGGTTTCCTGCATCGTTCAGAAACATGGATGGCCTGGTGGCCGTTTATTTTGAAGCCGCCGCTGTTATCACGGTGCTTGTTCTGCTGGGACAGGTCCTTGAATTACGCGCAAGGGAACAAACGTCGGGCGCCATTACCGCACTTCTGAACCTTGCTCCCAAAACCGCCAGACGACTGGATGATGATGGTCATGAAACGGACATTAATGCTGAAGATGTCCTGCCTGGCGATAAGCTCCGCATCAGGCCTGGAGAGAGTGTTCCGGTCGACGGTATCGTGATCAAAGGCAAAACGGCCATTGATGAATCGATGGTAACCGGGGAGTCAATGCCGGTTACCAAAACGGAGGGTGACCCTGTCATCGGCGGGACCATTAATCAGACAGGTAGTCTTATCATCCGTGCAGAGAAAGTCGGTGATGAAACGATGCTCTCACGAATTGTTCAGATGGTCGCTGATGCACAGCGTTCGCGTGCCCCCATCCAGAGAATGGCTGACAGCGTCTCAGGCTGGTTTGTTCCTCTGGTGATACTTATCGCGGTTGTTGCTTTCGTGATCTGGTCTGTCTGGGGGCCCGAGCCCAGGATGGCGCACGGTCTCATTGCGGCTGTGTCGGTCCTGATTATTGCCTGTCCCTGCGCGCTGGGGCTGGCCACGCCGATGTCGATAATGGTGGGGGTGGGCAAAGGAGCCCAGGCCGGGGTGTTAATCAGGAATGCCGAAGCCCTTGAGCGCCTTGAAAAAGTGGACACGCTGGTTGTCGATAAAACAGGCACGCTCACGGAAGGTGCGCCGACGGTGACAGGGATTATCAGTCTCAGTCCGGGTGGTGAAACATCTCTTTTACGTGTAACGGCCGCAGTGGAAAAAGGCTCGCAGCATCCGCTGGGTATGGCAGTAGTTAAAGCAGCACAGGAAAAGGGGATCGCGATACCCGCAGTCACTCATTTCAATGCCCCGTCGGGTAAAGGTGTCTCAGGCGATGTTGAAGGTCAACGGGTTGTTATCGGTAATGAGCTGGTTATGCAGGAAAACAGGATCGTTATTGATAATCAAAAGGCCGTTGCAGATACGTTGCGGATGGAAGGCGCTACCGTTATCTATGTGGCCACAGACGGGGACCTTGCAGGCCTGATAGCTATCTCGGATCCCGTGAAAACAACCACGCCGGATGCGCTTAAAGCTTTGCGTCAGGCGGGGATCCGCATTGTTATGCTCACCGGGGATAACCAGCTTACTGCTGAAGCAGTCGCACGGAAACTGGGAATAGATGAGGTTGAAGCCGGAATTCTGCCGGATGGCAAAAAAGCAGTGATAACCCGACTGAAAGAGTCTGGCCATGTGGTTGCGATGGCCGGAGACGGTGTGAATGATGCCCCGGCGCTGGCAGCGGCTGACGTGGGTATAGCCATGGGAACGGGTACAGATGTGGCAATTGAAAGTGCCGGAGTCACCCTTCTCAAAGGCGACTTGATGATACTGAACAGGGCCCGTCATCTGTCAGAGATCACCATGAAAAATATCCGTCAGAATCTGTTTTTTGCATTTATCTACAACGCACTTGGCGTGCCTGTGGCTGCAGGTCTGCTTTATCCTGTGTATGGAATACTGCTGTCGCCAGTTATTGCGGCGGCGGCCATGGCTCTTTCCTCCGTCAGCGTCATTGTGAATGCGTTGCGTCTGAAAAGTGTCAGGCTCGGGAAATAACACTGAGTGAAGGGTCAGTTACGAACAGAAGGAGTCCAGTATGAAAAGTACCACCTATGCGCTTATTGCTGTCGCCGCGATCGCGGCATTTGCCCTCCTGCGCGAACACTGGTCACATGTGGCAGGTTACTGGCCATATCTGTTATTGCTGGTCTGCCCGCTAATGCATCTTTTCCACGGCCACGGAGGGCATGGAGATCATCAACATCACGGAAGTGAAAACGATAAAAAAAATTAATCCGGCAGACGGGGCCGCGTCGCGGTCCCGTTATCAGTCCAGGTATCGTTCGTAGTCTCTGGCATGCGCAAAGGCATGCTGTTCGAGTTTGTTATCAGCGGGTACCGCTGCCCGGAACGCCAGCGAGTTAACAGGATTGTTATTGATGACCAGCTCGTAATGCAGATGAGGACCGGATGAACGTCCGCTGTTACCGGATAACGCAATAGCGCCTCCCCGGGTAACCCTGGCCCCTTTAGTAACGAGTATTTTATTGAGGTGGAGATAGCGAGTTTTAACACCGGCTTTTCCCGTTACTTCAACAAAATATCCCATAGTACTGTTGTATTCGGCCCGGGTGATTTTTCCGTCGATGACGCTAACTATTTTCGTGTTCATGGGCATGGAATAATCAATGCCATTATGGGGACTCACTTTTCCCGATACCGGGTTAAGTCTTGCAGGATTGAAAGGCGAACTGAGTCTTGCTGTGGCCGGTAACGGATAATCGAGACTGCCTTTCCCGGAAGTATCGGAAAGGTTATAGAACTTTTTATCTGATATACGATACGCCGTGTAATTAAATGAACCGGACGTAAATTTATAGGCCACGACACGTGATTTTCCCGCTTTCTTTTGCAGTACGAGTTTTAATGATTCATTTTTTTTCAAATGCCGCAGATTAAACCGGGAAGGCAAGGAGCGCTGAAGAGTAGCGATCTCGTTCGATTCCAGCCCCGAGCGGGTGGCTGAAAGGTAGGCATTTTCTTTTACGACATCGGTAGAATACATTTACTGGAATTCGCCGTTAGCATGAACACTGCGGCGTATGCTAGGGGTTTTCTGGAGGCGTGTCATCTGTCAGTTAATCGGGAGCACCGTTGATGGTCATCATTTTTGTAACATATCTTGTTTCCCGTTTGCTCCTGAAGCTCTGGGAACTGTATGACAGGCCCGATAGTGATGAGTAGCGTTAATTATGCAGGTCACTATGCCGTAACCCCGCATAGTGACCTGCCAGTAAAATCGTCACCTCATCCCAGGGGGGAGCAGAAGTCGCTTACTGCTTGCCGCTTTCATACAATTCTCGAAGTTTTTTTGCCTGTATTTGATGAGCTTCGGCACCTGCATTATTGACACTCTCATGTATAAGTGCAGCTTTCTCACCGGCATTCAGTTCGCTAAAGGATAAGTTTTTTGTGTTTGCTTCACTTTCGTTCAGCATTTTTTTATGTTCCTCAATCATTTTTTGATGTGGATAAGAAGCGCTATTATTCATAAATGAATGAGCAATAATAGCTCTTTCATGTTCATTCATTTCAGAAAACGGAGTCGCTATATCTTTATTTTTTTCATCAGTATTCTGTTCATGCGTAGCCGCGTTCACATGGGAAATTGCAGAGGCATTATTGACGAAACGATGTGCGTCGTGCGCAATGTTACTGGACTGGGCAAAAACCGCCCCGGATAATAAAGAGGTTAACGCAGTGACAGCAATTAATGTTTTCATAATAAAATACCTTTCCTGACAAATAAAAAGAGGCTCACATAATCATATATAAAAATAACAGACACGTGGGAAAGATGACATAAATGTAATATAGCCAGTTACATTACACAATTGTAATGAATTTGTTTTGTAAGGTGTGCTAGCTTCATTTCATTGCAGGAGAATGAATCTAATTCAAATCGGTTCTCTATCTCTGCCATTAACCATATTTTAATTAAGGGATCGCCATGCAACTCAAAACGTCTCGACGAACTTTCCTGAAGGGGTTGACCCTCTCTGGTGTAGCCGGAAGTCTTGGCGTATGGAGCTTCAATGCACGTTCCAGTCTGAGCCTGCCACCTGCAGCATCCCTGGAGGGTACTCAGTTTGACCTGACCATTGGTGAAACGACCGTCAATATCACCGGCAGTCAGCGCCAGGCCAAAACCATCAATGGCGGCCTGCCGGGGCCCGTCCTTCGCTGGAAAGAAGGTGAAACTATTACCCTGAAGGTCAAAAACCGGCTCAATGAGCAGACATCCATTCACTGGCACGGCATTATTCTTCCGGCCAATATGGATGGTGTACCGGGACTGAGTTTTATGGGCATCGAGCCTGATGACACCTACGTCTACACCTTCAAGGTTAAGCAGAACGGGACTTACTGGTACCACAGCCATTCCGGTCTTCAGGAACAGGAAGGGGTATACGGTGCCATTATTATCGATGCCCAGGAGCCTGAACCTTTTGCTTACGATCGTGAGCATGTGATCATGTTGTCTGACTGGACCGATGAAAATCCTCAGCATCTGCTGAAAAAATTAAAAAAACAGTCGGATTACTACAATTTCAATAAACCAACCGTTGGCTCTTTTTTCCGTGATGTGAATACCAGGGGGCTGTCAGCCACCATTGCCGATCGGAAAATGTGGGCTGAAATGAAAATGAATCCAACTGACCTCGCGGATGTCAGCGGTTACACCTACACCTATCTCATGAACGGACAGGCCCCGCTGAAAAACTGGACCGGACTGTTCCGTCCGGGTGAAAAAATACGCTTACGGTTTATCAACGGCTCGGCAATGACCTATTTCGATATCCGCATTCCCGGGCTCAAAATGTCGGTTGTGGCTGCAGATGGTCAGTATGTCAATCCGGTCACCGTTGACGAATTCAGGATTGCAGTTGCCGAAACCTATGATGTCATCGTGGAGCCGCAGGGTGAGGCCTATACCATCTTCGCACAATCCATGGACAGAACCGGTTACGCTCGCGGGACTCTGGCCACAAGAGAGGGGTTAAGTGCTGCCGTTCCCGCTCTCGATCCTCGTCCTCTTCTGACCATGGAAGATATGGGTATGGGAGGAATGGGACATGATATGGCAGGAATGGATCACAGCCAGATGGGAGGCATGGATAACAGCGGACAGATGATGTCTATGGATGGCGCTGACCTGCCGGAAAGCGGGACATCCTCCGCGCCAGTGGACCACAGCAACATGGCCGGTATGGATCATTCCCAGATGGCCGGAATGCCGGGAATGCAAAGTCATCCTGCGTCAGAAACGGATAACCCGCTGGTTGATATGCAGGCGATGAGCGTCTCTCCGAAATTAAACGATCCGGGTATTGGTCTTCGAAATAACGGAAGAAAGGTTCTCACGTACGCGGATTTGAAAAGCCGCTTTGAGGATCCTGACGGACGTGAACCCGGACGAACGATAGAACTGCATTTAACCGGGCACATGGAAAAGTTTGCCTGGTCATTTAATGGCATTAAGTTTTCCGATGCCGCACCTGTGCTGCTGAAATACGGTGAGCGACTCAGAATCACGCTGGTCAACGATACCATGATGACTCACCCCATTCACCTGCATGGTATGTGGAGCGATCTGGAAGATGAAAACGGTAATTTCATGGTGCGTAAACATACAATAGATGTTCCTCCTGGTACCAAACGCAGTTACAGAGTGACAGCAGATGCGCTTGGCCGCTGGGCATATCACTGCCATTTGCTCTATCACATGGAAATGGGAATGTTTCGTGAAGTTCGGGTGGAGGAATGATGCGAATGAAGAGAAATTTTAAGGCCATACCGGTTTTGTTCGCCGGTTTGTTTACCTCACAGGTTTCGATCGCAGCGGGCTCAGTGTCTGCAGACCCCCACGCCGGGCACGACATGTCAGCTATGCAGATGTCAGCGGATGAGAACTTCACTGAGATGACGTCCATGGAGCCCGTTGTGACAGAGAGCAGAACGCCAATTCCGCCAGTTACCAATGCCGACCGAAAGGCTGCATTCGGCAATTTACAGGGGCATGCAATTCACGACAGTGCAATTAATTATCTGGTTCTGCTGGATCAGCTTGAATGGCAACGGTCGGATAACAGCAACAATTTCAGCTGGAGTGTTAACAGCTGGATTGGAGGCGACACTGACCGGCTCTGGCTAAAGAGTGAAGGCGAACGAAGCGGGGGGAAAACGGAGACGGCAGAAGCCCAGCTACTCTGGGGGCATGCGGTTGGCCCATGGTGGGATTTGGTTGCGGGTGTCAGGCAGGATTTCAGACCTGCTTCTGCCCGGACCTGGGCTGCTGTCGGTTTTCAGGGGCTGGCACTCTATAATTTTGAGTCTGAAATTACGGGTTTTGTCAGTAATGGCGGAAAAGCAGCCCTTCGTCTGGGAGGAGAATACGACGTTTTACTGACTAACCGGCTCATACTCCAGCCATCCTATGAGGTGAATTTCTACAGTCAGGATGATGAATCGCGGGGTCGCGGCAGGGGACTGACTGACACAGAGCTGGGGCTCCGGCTGCGCTATGAAATACGCCGTGAGTTTGCACCCTATATAGGCGTTTCCTGGAATCAACTTTACGGGAAAACATCCGATATGGCGAAAAGAGAAGGTGAGAAAGACCATCAGGTAGTATTCCTGGCGGGAGCCAGAATCTGGTTTTAACGCACTGATATAAAACACTCAACTAAACAGGTAAATAAAATGTCGATTTTAAATAAAGCCATTCTTACAGGTGGCCTCGTTATGGGCGTTGCTTTCTCTGCTATGGCCCATCCGGAATTAAAAAGCTCTGTGCCACAGGCTGATTCAGCCGTAGCGGCCCCGGAAAAGATTCAGCTTAATTTCTCGGAAAATCTGACCGTGAAATTCTCAGGTGCAAAATTAACGATGACGGGTATGAAAGGCATGTCATCACATTCTCCGATGCCGGTCGCGGCAAAAGTGGCGCCAGGCGCTGACCCTAAATCGATGGTCATTATTCCGCGAGAGCCTTTACCCGCTGGCACTTATCGTGTTGACTGGCGCGCGGTTTCTTCAGATACGCACCCTATTACCGGTAATTACACCTTTACAGTGAAGTAATATTATGAACGACCTGATTATGATTGTTATTCGTTTTCTTCTTTATCTGGATTTGATGGTAATATTTGGATTGCCATTTTTTCAGATATATGGAATAAGTGGTGTCAGACATGAAACCTATAACCTGACTAATTTCAGGTCGTTTATAACCTTTGCTGTTGTTACAGGCATCATTCTTACTGGCATTAATATGCTCCTGGTATCTAATGCCATGAGTGGAGTAACTGACCTCAGAGAATTATCCATCCATGTTATCGAGATGGTGATAGAAGAAACTGATGTGGGTATTAGCTGGATTGTCAGGCTCTGTGCCCTGTTTACCACACTCGGTGCTTTGTTCCTTTACACTAATAAGAGAGTATTGTCCTGCCTGCTGATGACGATGAGTGGGGGCGTGGCGCTGGCTACACTTGCCTGGGGAGGACACGCCGTTATGCATGACGGTCTGCATTACTATCTCCATTTACTGAGCGATCTGACCCATCTCGGCGCTGCAGGTGCCTGGACAGGTGCTCTGGTTGCATTTGCTATCCTGCTGATGCGCAGAAACGAGCATAATGCACAGAGCGTCATTGTGATATCTGACTCCCTGGCAAAATTTGCAACCGCAGGAACGGTGATTGTTGTGGCTCTGATCCTGAGTGCGCTGGTCAACTATCTGTATATTGCTGAAGGTAACTTAACCCCCTTGTTCAACAGTGCCTGGGGGGGCATATTGCTTGCTAAAACGGCTCTGTTTGTTCTGATGCTTCTGCTGGCTGCAGCAAACCGGTTTCACCTTGGCCCCCGCCTTGAAGTTATGGTCAGGGAAGGGAATTATGTTCGCAGCGTTGCCATGATGCGAAACAGCATCCTGACAGAATTCTTCGTTGCGGTCGCCATTCTGGGGGCTGTATCTTGGCTAGGAACGCTTGCTCCGTCTCAGGCAAGCTAGTGATCCGTAATATTTTTACCATCATATCATCGAGTTAACCATGCAGCGTATTTTAATCGTTGAAGACGAACATAAAACAGGTAGTTACCTGCAGCAGGGACTGGTTGAGGAGGGCTATCAGGCCGATCTCTTTGATAATGGCCGCGATGGTCTCGGGGCCGCGTCGAAAGGACAGTATGATTTGATAATACTGGACGTGATGCTGCCTTTCCTCGACGGGTGGCAAATCATCAGCGCACTGAGGGAGTCCGGGCACGAAGAACCGGTCCTGTTTTTAACCGCAAAGGACAACGTACGGGACAAAGTGAAAGGGCTGGAGCTTGGCGCAGATGACTATCTTATCAAGCCCTTCGATTTTACAGAGCTGGTTGCACGGGTAAGAACCTTATTGCGCCGGGCCCGTTCACAGACTGCCACGGTTTGCACCATAGCTGACATGACCGTCGATATGGTGCGGCGGACAGTGACACGCTCAGGTAAAAAGATCCATCTCACCGGCAAAGAATACGTTCTGCTTGAACTGCTGCTGCAACGCACCGGAGAAGTGTTACCCAGAAGTCTTATCTCGTCACTGGTCTGGAATATAAATTTTGACAGTGATACGAATGTGATAGATGTTGCCGTGAGACGGCTCAGAAGCAAAATTGACGATGACTATGAGCCAAAACTGATCCATACCGTGCGCGGTGCCGGATATATTCTGGAGATCAGAGAAGAGTGAGATTCAAAATTTCCCTGACCACGCGCCTGAGTCTGATTTTTTCTGCAGTTATGCTGACTGTATGGTGGTTATCAAGTTTTTTACTGATTAGCACCCTTAATGGCTATTTCGATAATCAGGATCGGGATTTTCTGACAGGTAAACTTCAGCTTACTGAAGAGTTTCTGAAAGCAGAAACGTTCCAAAATAAAACTGATATTAAATCATTATCAGAAAAAATAAATGATGCGATGATAGGGCACAGTGGATTATTCATATCTATAAAAAACATGGAAAATGAAAAAATCGTGGAGCTGTATGCTAAAAATTCTGCGGTCCCTGAGATCCTGTTAAATAAGTCAGGTGATATTCTCGACTATATGATCCAGACTGAAGAAAATAATACTGTTTACCGCAGCATCTCACGTCGGGTTGCAGTGACTCCGGAACAGGGTAAAAGCAAACATTTCATCATTACGGTTGCCACGGATACAGGGTATCACACCCTGTTTATGGACAAACTCAGCACCTGGCTGTTCTGGTTCAATATAGGTCTGGTCTTTATTTCAATTTTTCTGGGCTGGCTGACCACACGTATTGGTCTGAAACCGTTACGGGAAATGACCAGCCTGGCTTCCTCCATGACGGTGCATAGCCTGGATCAGCGTCTTAATCCCGATCTGGCTCCGCCGGAAATCTCTGAGACCATGCAGGAGTTCAATAACATGTTCGATCGCCTGGAGGGGTCATTCCGGAAACTGTCAGATTTCTCGTCTGACATCGCGCATGAATTGCGCACACCGGTCAGTAATCTGATGATGCAGACGCAGTTTGCACTGGCTAAGGAAAGGGAGGTTTCGCATTACCGCGAAATTTTATTCGCTAACCTGGAAGAACTGAAAAGGTTGTCACGAATGACCAGTGACATGCTTTTTCTGGCACGTTCAGAGCATGGTCTGCTGCAGCTGGAGAAACATGATGTGGATCTGGCCGCCGAACTGAATGAATTACGTGAGTTATTCGAGCCCCTGGCAGACGAAACAGGAAAGACAATCACGGTTGAAGGAGAGGGCGTTGTTGCCGGAGACAGCGATATGCTGCGACGTGCTTTCAGTAACCTGCTCTCCAATGCTATCAAGTATTCTCCCGATAACACCTGTACAGCGATACGCCTTGAGCGTGACAGTGACTGTGTGAACGTGATGATTACCAATACGATGTCTGGCCCGGTTCCCGCTAATCTTGAACGTTTGTTTGACCGGTTCTATCGCGCAGACTCATCAAGGGTCCACAACACGGAAGGCGCGGGGCTGGGATTATCAATTACAAGGTCGATCATTCATGCTCACGGCGGCGAGCTGTCAGCAGAACAGCAGGGGCGGGAAATTGTGTTCAAAGTGCGCCTGTTAATGGATTAATCCCGTTATTCAGGAGAAACCTGAAAGGTGACAAAATTGTCATCATTCAGTCACGCGATAAACAGAGGCGGTTTTTTATAATCAGTCATAAATCAGGACCAGCGTGATAACCCAATCGCCCGGTTCCTGGAGTGATGATTAACCAGCCCTGTAATCAAATGCTTTAGCATTGATTGTTCGGGTATGAAAACACCGGAGACCCAACCATGAAAAAGATTCTTGTATCCTTTATTGCCATGATGGCTGTCGCTTCATCTGCCATGGCTTCAGAGACAATGAACATGCATGACCAGGTAAATAATGCCCAGGCACCGGCCCATCAGATGCAGTCTTCAACTGTTAAAAGCACAGTTGAGGGAGAGAGCATGAAAATGATGGATATGAATGACCACGATAAGGCAGCAATGTCCCATGAAATGATGCAAAACAGTAATTCTGCCGCTCACCAGGACATGGCTGAAATGCATAAAAAAATGATGAATGCTAAACCAGGGGCTACCAACGAAACAGCAAAGTCATTTTCTGAAATGAGCGAGCATGAGAAGGCCGCAGTAGTGCATGAGAAGGCGAATAATGGTCAGTCTTCCGTTGTTCACCAGCAGCAGGCTGAAAAGCATCGCAGTCAGATCACCCAGAATTAACCCGCAGCTCCACTTGTAAGACCCTCATTTGACGCCAAATTCACTGGCTTACGCTCCTGCCCGGGAGCGTTTTTTTTATGCTTCACTACAATGTAGCCGTGAAGCCAACAACGACTATTTGTCCCCCACTCCACAGAGCATGTTTTCTATCCTTACATGAAATAGCCCTCCCATATAGATACGAAAAAACATATGTGTTTTTTGACTTTTAGCCTCAGAAGCGCGAAACTCGCCATTCAAAGCAGGAGAGTATAATGACACAAATTTCATCCCTACAACTTTTCAAAATCCTATCTGATGAGACCCGTCTGGGTATCGTACTGCTGCTCAGAGAGATGGGAGAGCTATGCGTGTGCGATCTCTGCACGGCACTGGAACAGTCACAACCCAAGATCTCCCGCCATCTGGCGATGCTTCGGGAATGTGGACTGTTGCTGGATCGCAAACAGGGCAAGTGGGTTCACTACCGCTTATCCCCACATATTCCTTCCTGGGCCGCTCAGGTGATTGAGCAGGCCTGGTTAAGCCAACAGGACGACGTGCAGACCATCGCCCGTAAGCTGGCATCAGCCAACTGCTCTGGAAGCGGTAAGGCTGTTTGTATCTAAAAAATTTGCCTGAACATATATGATTTTACGAATGTGAGGTATCAAAGATGAAAACGTTAACCGTGTTTGATCCGGCGATGTGCTGCAGTACCGGCGTTTGTGGTTCAGATGTTGATCAGGTTCTGGTCGATTTTTCTGCTGATGTGCAATGGCTGAAAGGGCGTGGGGTTCAGATCGAACGTTACAACCTGGCGCAACAGCCGATGAGCTTCGTTGAGAACGCTAAAGCGAAAGCATTCCTTGAAGCTTCTGGAGCCGAAGGGCTTCCGCTGCTGTTGCTGGATGGCGAAACGGTGATGGCAGGGCGTTATCCCAAACGTGCTGAACTGGCTCGCTGGTTAGGTATTCCGCTGGAGAAAGTGGGCGTGGCTCCGACAAGCTGCTGTGGTGGTAACACTTCCTGTTGTTGAGTATGTCAGGAGAACATATGCATTTTTTACAGAATATCCCGCCTTACCTGTTTTTCACTGGCAAAGGAGGAGTAGGTAAAACCTCAATTTCCTGCGCTACAGCTATACGCCTGGCAGAACAGGGCAAGCGCGTCCTGCTTGTCAGTACCGATCCGGCTTCTAACGTTGGTCAGGTATTCGATCAGACTATCGGGAAAACTATCCAGCCCGTGACTGCTGTGTCTGGTCTTTCGGCTCTGGAGATTGACCCGCAGGATGCCGCCCAGCAATACCG
The DNA here is from genome assembly GCF_013816515.1 of Citrobacter sp. RHB35-C21. Classification (NCBI taxonomy): domain Bacteria; kingdom Pseudomonadati; phylum Pseudomonadota; class Gammaproteobacteria; order Enterobacterales; family Enterobacteriaceae; genus Citrobacter; species Citrobacter sp. RHB35-C21. Next base: position 116,859 of record NZ_CP057148.1, on the reverse strand, counting down.
CGCCAGAATCGTTGACCCTATTAAAGGTCTTTTGCCTGATGACGTTGTTAACAGCATCAGTGAACAGCTTTCAGGAGCTTGTACGACAGAGATTGCTGCGTTCGACGAGTTTACTGGCTTACTGACCGACGCTTCTCTGCTGACCCGCTTCGATCACATCATTTTTGATACTGCCCCAACGGGCCACACTATTCGCCTTCTTCAGCTTCCCGGAGCCTGGAGCAGCTTCATCGAAAGTAACCCAGATGGTGCTTCCTGTCTTGGGCCGATGGCGGGGCTGGAAAAGCAGCGTGAGCAATATGCTCATGCGGTTGAGGCATTATCCGATCCTGAACGAACTCGCCTTGTGCTGGTCGCGCGATTGCAAAAATCAACACTGCAGGAAGTCGCTCGTACTCATGGCGAATTATCAGCTATTGGCCTTAAAAATCAGTATTTAGTCATTAACGGTGTCCTGCCTGCGAGCGAAACAGAACGTGATGCACTGGCCGCTGCAATATGGCAACGGGAGCAAGAGGCGCTGGCAAATCTTCCTGCCAGATTATCTGATTTGCCGACAGACAACTTATACCTTCAGCCGCTGAACATGGTTGGTGTGTCCGCATTGAAAGGCCTGCTCAACGAACACGCTGAGATAACATCGCTTCCTGAACAAAGCACACAGAACAAGCCAGAGAATATGTCGTTGTCTGTCCTGGTTGATGATATCGCCCGCAGTGAACACGGTTTGATTATGCTGATGGGCAAAGGTGGTGTGGGTAAAACCACAATGGCTGCGGCTATCGCCGTCAGTCTGGCGGATAAGGGTTTTGATGTGCATCTCACCACCTCAGATCCTGCTGCACATCTCAGTACAACGCTCAATGGCAGCCTTAAAAATCTGCAGGTCGGCCGAATCAACCCTCACGATGAAACTGAACGCTATCGTCAGCATGTTCTTGAGACGAAAGGCAGGGATCTGGATGAGGCCGGGAAGCGGCTGCTCGAAGAGGATTTACGTTCTCCTTGCACAGAAGAGATTGCGGTGTTCCAGGCGTTCTCACGCGTCATCCGTGAAGCAGGCAAACGGTTTGTGGTCATGGATACGGCACCGACCGGGCATACGCTATTACTGCTTGATGCGACCGGGGCTTATCACCGTGAGATTGCCAGGAAGATGGAGGATAAAGGTCATTTTACCACTCCGATGATGCAGCTTCAGGACCCGGAACGTACCAAAGTCTTGCTGGTCACTCTGCCTGAAACCACACCTGTACTGGAAGCGGCAAACCTGCAGTCCGATCTTGAACGTGCGGGGATTCATCCCTGGGGCTGGATTATCAATAACAGCCTTTCGATTGCACAGACGCAATCGCCGCTGCTTTGCCAGCGCGCCCGACAAGAGCTTCCTCAAATCGAGGTTGTGAAAAACCAGCATGCAAGCTGCATAGCGTTAGTACCGGTAATGGCTGCAGAGCCCACTGGCATCGAGAAACTCAGAGAGCTGGCCGTTTAATTTTTTTGTATATACAGGGCGGCAAAGCCGTCCTGTCTGGAGGATTTATGTTACTGGCAGGCGCTATTTTTGTCCTGACCATCGTTTTGGTTATCTGGCAACCGAAGGGATTAGGGATCGGCTGGAGTGCGACGCTGGGCGCGGTACTGGCGCTGATATCTGATGTAGTCCATTTTGGTGATATCCCTGTAGTGTGGAATATCATCTGGAATGCGACGGCGACCTTTATTGCCGTGATTATTATGGGTAAGCGGATTAAATGGTTGATCTTACCGGCACTGTTGCAAAGTTAGCGATGAGGCAGCCTTTTGTCTTATTCAAAGGCCTTACATTTCAAAAACTCTGCTTACCAGGCGCATTTCGCCCAGGGGATCACCATAATAAAATGCTGAGGCCTGGCCTTTGCGTAGTGCACGCATCACCTCAATACCTTTGATGGTGGCGTAAGCCGTCTTCATGGATTTAAATCCCAGCGTGGCGCCGATTATCCGTTTCAGTTTGCCATGATCGCATTCAATCACGTTGTTCCGGTACTTAATCTGTCGGTGTTCAACGTCAGACGGGCACCGGCCTTCGCGTTTGAGCAGAGCAAGCGCGCGACCATAGGCGGGCGCTTTATCCGTGTTGATGAATCGCGGGATCTGCCACTTCTTCACGTTGTTGAGGATTTTACCCAGAAAGCGGTATGCAGCTTTGCTGTTACGACGGGAGGAGAGATAAAAATCGACAGTGCGGCCCCGGCTGTCGACGGCCCGGTACAGATACGCCCAGCGGCCATTGACCTTCACGTAGGTTTCATCCATGTGCCACGGGCAAAGATCGGAAGGGTTACGCCAGTACCAGCGCAGCCGTTTTTCCATTTCAGGCGCATAACGCTGAACCCAGCGGTAAATCGTGGAGTGATCGACATTCACTCCGCGTTCAGCCAGCATCTCCTGCAGCTCACGGTAACTGATGCCGTATTTGCAGTACCAGCGTACGGCCCACAGAATGATGTCACGCTGAAAATGCCGGCCTTTGAATGGGTTCATGTGCAGCTCCATCAGCAAAAGGGGATGATAAGTTTATCACCACCGACTATTTGCAACAGTGCCGATACGATACATTCAGTTTCTCTCACTTAACGGCAGGACTTTAACCAGCTGCCCGGCGTTGGCGCCGAGCGTACGCAGATGATCGTCGCTATCGGTGACGTGTCCGGTAGCCAGCGGCGCGTCCGCCGGCAGCTGGGCATGAGTGAGGGCTATCTCGCCGGACGCGCTGAGCCCGATACCCACCCGCAGGGGCGAGCTTCTGGCCGCCAGGGAGCCCAGCGCAGCGGCGTCACCGCCTCCGTCATAGGTTATGGTCTGGCAGGGGACCCCCTGCTCCTCCAGCCCCCAGCACAGCTCATTGATGGCGCCGGCATGGTGCCCGCGCGGATCGTAAAACAGGCGTACGCCTGGCGGTGAAAGCGACATGACGGTCCCCTCGTTAACACTCAGAATGCCTGGCGGAAAATCGCGGCAATCTCCTGCTCGTTGCCTTTACGCGGGTTCGAGAACGCATTGCCGTCTTTCAGAGCCATCTCAGCCATGTAGGGGAAGTCGGCCTCTTTTACTCCCAGATCGCGCAGATGCTGCGGAATACCGATATCCATCGACAGACGCGTGATAGCGGCGATGGCTTTTTCCGCCGCGTCGAGAGTGGACAGTCCGGTGATATTTTCGCCCATCAGTTCAGCAATCTCGGCGAATTTCTCCGGGTTGGCGATCAGGTTGTAGCGGGCCACATGCGGCAGCAGGACAGCGTTGGCCACGCCGTGCGGCATGTCGTACAGGCCGCCCAGCTGGTGCGCCATGGCGTGCACGTAGCCGAGGTTGGCGTTATTGAAAGCCATCCCGGCCAGCAGAGAGGCATAGGCCATGTTTTCCCGCGCCTGCAGATTGCTGCCGAGGGCCACGGCCTGGCGCAGGTTGCGGGCGATGAGGCGGATCGCCTGCATGGCGGCGGCGTCCGTCACCGGGTTAGCGTCTTTGGAGATATAGGCCTCTACGGCGTGGGTCAGGGCATCCATCCCGGTCGCCGCGGTCAGGGCGGCCGGTTTACCGATCATCAGCAGCGGATCGTTGATAGAGACCGACGGCAGGTTGCGCCAGCTGACGATCACAAACTTCACTTTGGTTTCGGTGTTGGTCAGGACGCAGTGGCGGGTGACCTCGCTGGCGGTGCCGGCGGTGGTATTGACCGCGACGATAGGCGGCAGCGGGTTGGTCAGGGTCTCGATTCCGGCATACTGGTACAGATCGCCCTCATGGGTGGCGGCGATGCCGATGCCTTTGCCGCAATCGTGCGGGCTGCCGCCGCCCACGGTGACGATGATGTCGCACTGTTCGCGGCGAAACACGGCGAGGCCGTCGCGCACGTTGGTGTCTTTCGGGTTCGGCTCGACGCCGTCAAAGATCGCCACCTCGATCCCGGCCTCCCGCAGATAATGCAGGGTTTTGTCCACCGCGCCATCTTTAATTGCCCGCAGGCCTTTGTCGGTGACCAGCAGGGCTTTTTTCCCCCCCAGCAGCTGGCAGCGTTCGCCGACTACGGAAATGGCGTTGGGGCCAAAAAAGTTAACGTTTGGCACCAGATAATCAAACATACGATAGCTCATAATATACCTTCTCGCTTCAGGTTGTATGGGTCCACCACATATTGCAATTTTTACTCTCACGTAAAATATAGTCCACTGGCGTCATCAGTTCGAGTGATTTATGTGGCCTTTTGCTGTTATACAGCACCAGATATTCAGCCATTCTTTGATTAAACAAATTCAGGTCCTCAAAAAGCAACAATTCATTGAATTCAATAAATTGTTCTCTAAGGAAGGTGCGAATAAGCAGGTCATTTCTTCCCAAGCTGACTCGCTGATTAAAATTTCGCGGATCTGGGCCGATTTTTTTCCCGCAAACACATCGAATCAGCCTATTTAGGCTATTTTTTCCACCATTTCTGGCGTTATTTCCGGTTTTTACTGAGATCTCTCCCACTGACGTATCATTTGGTCCACCCGAAACAGGTTGGCCAGGGTGAATAACATCGCCAGTTGGTTATCGTTTTTCAGCAGCCCCTTGTATCTGGCTTTCACGAAGCCGAACTGCCGCTTGATGATGCGAAACGGGTGCTCCACCCTGGCACGGATGCTGGCTTTCATGTATTCGATGTTGATGGCCGTTTTGTTCTTGCGCGGATGCTGCTTCAAGGTTTTTACCCTGCCGGGACGCCCGGCGATCAGCCAGTCCACATCCACCTCGGCCAGCTCCTCGCGCTGTGGCGCTCCTTGGTAGCCGGCATCGGCTGAGACAAATTGCTCCTCTCCATGAAGCAGATTACCCAGCTGATTGAGGTCATGCTCGTTGGCCGCGGTGGTGACCAGGCTGTGGGTCAGGCCACTCTTGGCATCGACACCAATGTGGGCCTTCATGCCAAAGTGCCACTGATTGCCTTTCTTGGTCTGATGCATCTCCGGATCGCGTTGCTGCTCTTTGTTCTTGGTAGAGCTGGGTGCCTCAATGATGATGGCATCCACCAAAGTGCCTTGGGTCATCATGACGCCTGCTTCGGCCAGCCAGCGATTGATGGTCTTGAACAATTGACGGGCCAGTTGATGCTGCTCGAGCAGGTGGCGGAAATTCATGATGGTGGTGCGATCCGGCAGGGCGCTATCCAGGGATAATCGGGCAAACAGGCGCATGGAGGCGATTTCGTACAGGGCATCTTCCATGGCACCGTCGCTCAGGTTGTACCAATGCTGCATGCAGTGAATACGCAGCATGGTCTCCAGCGGATAGGGCCGTCGGCCATTGCCCGCCTTGGGATAAAACGGCTCGATGACAGCGGTCATATTCTGCCATGGCAGAATCTGCTCCATGCGGGAGAGGAAAATCTCTTTTCGGGTCTGACGGCGCTTAGTGCTGAATTCACTATCGGCGAAGGTGAGTTGATGGCTCATGATGTCCCTCTGGGATGCGCTCCGGATGAATATGATGATCTCATATCAGGAACTTGTTCGCACCTTCCCTGAGCTTTCGTTTATCGACCGTCGCACCTTTGTGCTCTCAGCCATCGGCAATTGCCACGGGCAGGTCGTCGACTCGCCGGATAACCAGCGAGCCGGTCGTTCGTCAGACGGAGGTGGTCAAGGTTGTGACCTGTAGATCCGCAATACCTTCAATTGCGCGAACCAGCGCGCCGAAAGGGGCAGCCTGAGCGTGTTGCTCCAGCATCTTCGCGGACTGCCAGCGCTCAATCATCACGAACTGGTGATCGTTCTCGCGGTTCAGATGCAGTTGATACAGCTCGCAGCCCGGTTCGCCCTGGACGTCACGCTCTACCGTCTTCAGCGCCTGAAGGACTTTCTCACGCGAGCCTGAATGCGCGGTAATGGTGGCCACAATAGTCACAGCGTCATGCATTTTCATATTCCTTTTGATGAGTTAAGCGATGGCATAAGCATACACCCGTGGCGGCGGTTGAAAATCCTTTTTTTGTGCTAATACCTTCACTTTTCGGGTGAAAATGCGGGTATCAGGGTTTATCGCCCACTGCGTAACGACTGCGGCGGAATGCCGTAACCACGGATAAACACTTCCCGCATATGGCGTCCGTCACGAAAGCCTGATTCACGGGCGATAGAATCCAGAGACAGGTGGCTTTGTTCAATCATCAGCCTGGCAGCCTCCAGCCGAAGCCCTTCAATGGCTTTAGCCGGTGACTTTCCCGTTTCCTGGCGAAACAGACGGCTAAGGAAGGTGCGAACAAGTTCCTGATATGAGATCATCATATTCATCCGGAGCGCATCCCAGAGGGACATCATGAGCCATCAACTCACCTTCGCCGATAGTGAATTCAGCACTAAGCGCCGTCAGACCCGAAAAGAGATTTTCCTCTCCCGCATGGAGCAGATTCTGCCATGGCAGAATATGACCGCTGTCATCGGGCACTGTTGCAAATAGTCGGTGGTGATAAACTTATCATCCCCTTTTGCTGATGGAGCTGCACATGAACCCATTCAAAGGCCGGCATTTTCAGCGTGACATCATTCTGTGGGCCGTACGCTGGTACTGCAAATACGGCATCAGTTACCGTGAGCTGCAGGAGATGCTGGCTGAACGCGGAGTGAATGTCGATCACTCCACGATTTACCGCTGGGTTCAGCGTTATGCGCCTGAAATGGAAAAACGGCTGCGCTGGTACTGGCGTAACCCTTCCGATCTTTGCCCGTGGCACATGGATGAAACCTACGTGAAGGTCAATGGCCGCTGGGCGTATCTGTACCGGGCCGTCGACAGCCGGGGCCGCACTGTCGATTTTTATCTCTCCTCCCGTCGTAACAGCAAAGCTGCATACCGGTTTCTGGGTAAAATCCTCAACAACGTGAAGAAGTGGCAGATCCCGCGATTCATCAACACGGATAAAGCGCCCGCCTATGGTCGCGCGCTTGCTCTGCTCAAACGCGAAGGCCGGTGCCCGTCTGACGTTGAACACCGACAGATTAAGTACCGGAACAACGTGATTGAATGCGATCATGGCAAACTGAAACGGATAATCGGCGCCACGCTGGGATTTAAATCCATGAAGACGGCTTACGCCACCATCAAAGGTATTGAGGTGATGCGTGCACTACGCAAAGGCCAGGCCTCAGCATTTTATTATGGTGATCCCCTGGGCGAAATGCGCCTGGTAAGCAGAGTTTTTGAAATGTAAGGCCTTTGAATAAGACAAAAGGCTGCCTCATCGCTAACTTTGCAACAGTGCCAAAAATCCCACCCTCTGATGCGCTGCTGAAGCATATCGCCAGCAGGCTAAAGCTTACCGGGGATCTCTGGCCCGCTTACCTTTCCGGCAGGGATACGACCCGGCGTGAGCATTTAACCGAACTGTACCGCTATCTTGGCGTAAAGGCGTTCACCGGCAAAATACAGCAAGACTGTATTACACACCTGCTTTCGATGGCGACGCGCACCGATAAAGGTATTCTCCTGGCCGAAGAGTTACTGGTCTGGCTCCGGCAGAACAACGTGATCATCCCCGCGATTGACGTCGTGGAGCGTACCTGTGCGGAGGCCATGGCTGGCGGCGATAAAATCGTATTTCAGACCCTGAATGCCCCGTTAACTCCGGCCCACAGGGATGCCCTGGATCGTTTACTGGAGTCATCAGATAATCAGCCTTCCAGGCTGACATGGCTTCTGCAACCGCCGGGTAAAATCAATGGTAAGAACGTGCTGCAACATCTTGATCGGCTCAGTAGCATTGAATCGCTGGCATTACCTGAAGGTATAGATCGTACCATTCACCAGAACAGGTTGCTGAAACTTGCGCGGGAAGGCCGAAAGATGAGTAGCCGGGATTTGACCCGATTTTCAGCAGCCCGGCGTCATGCGATCCTGGTGTGCGTGCTGGAAGAAGCCAGAGCCACACTGACAGACGAAGTAATTGAGCTGCATGAGCGAATGCTGAACAGCCTTTTCAGCAAAGCCAAAAGAACACAGGCTGAGCGCCTTCAGCAGACCGGAAAGCTGATCCAGTCAAAACTGAGGCAGTATATCGATGTCGGTCAGGCGCTGTCTGATGCCCGTGATTCCGGTGGAGATCCATGGCTCGCAATAGAAAACATACTCCCATGGCATGAATTTGTCGCCAGTCTGGAGGAAACACGCCATCTCGCCAGAAAAAATAATTTTGACCCGCTGCATATTATTACCGAGAAATACAGCACATTACGGAAATATGCCCCGCGCATGTTGTCCGCTTTACAGTTAGTCGCAACCCCGGCCGCGCAACCTCTGGCTGATGCACTGGTTGTGATCAAGGAGATGTACCGGAAGCAGTTACGTAAAGTTCCGGCGGCAGCGCCGCTTGAGTTTGTCCCTGAAAGCTGGCGCAAGGTGGTGATTACACCTGCGGGTATTGACCGGCAGTACTATGAATTTTGTGCGCTCAGCGAGCTTAAGGGGGCGTTGCGCTCCGGGGATATCTGGGTTAAAGGCTCGCGCCGCTACAAAAATTTTGATGATTACCTCATCCCCGAAAAGGACTTTGACAAACTCACGCCGGCCCTGCCACTGCCCGTATCTGCTGATTATCATGAGTACATTACCAGCCGTATGACCCTGCTTCAGTCCAGACTTGAAGAGGTCAATGCCATGGCTGCCCTTGGTGAACTGCCTGATGTGGAAATATCTGACAGGGGCGTAAAAGTCTCTCCGCTGGATAACTGCGTTCCGGCGCAGGTTTCACCGCTGGCAGAGCTGGTTTACAGCATGCTACCGCGACCTAAAATCACGGAAATTCTCGATGAGGTAAACAGCTGGACGACGTTTACCCGACATTTTTCGCATATAAAAAATGACATTACCCGTCCCGATACCCGACTGCTCCTCACCACCATTCTTGCGGATGGCATCAACCTTGGCCTGACCAAAATGGCAGAAGCCTGCCCCGGGAGCACCAAATCATCACTCGAAGATATTCAGGCATGGTACATCCGTGATGAAACTTATTCAGCCGCTCTTGCAGAGCTGGTAAATGCGCAGGGAAAAAGGTCTCTGGCGGCATTCTGGGGAGACGGGACAGCGTCATCATCAGACGGACAAAATTTCAGAACAGGCAGCTCAGGCCGCTACGCAGGGCAGGTTAACCCGAAATATGGGCAGGAGCCTGGACGTCAGTTTTATACCCATATATCGGATCAATACAGCCCGTTTTACACCTGCATAATCAGCCGGGTCAGGGATTCAACCCATGTTCTCGATGGCTTGCTGTACCACGAAAGCGACCTGGAAATCAGGGAGCATTACACCGATACTGCGGGTTTCACCGATCATGTCTTTGCCCTGATGCATCTGCTGGGATTTGCGTTCTGTCCACGAATCAGGGATCTCCACGACAAGAAACTGTTTATCAAAGGGAAAGCAGACCAATACCCGGCGCTTCAGTCACTGATATCAACGACCAGCCTGAATCTGAAAGAGATCGAAATTCACTGGCGTGAAGTGCTGCGTCTGGCAACCTCGATAAAGCAGGGAACCGTGACGGCATCCCTGATGCTGAAAAAGCTTGCCAGCTACCCCAAGCAAAACGGACTTGCCAAAGCATTGAGAGAAATTGGCCGTATTGAACGAACGCTGTTTATGCTCGACTGGTTCCGCGATCCGGCACTGCGTCGGCGTGTACAGGCGGGACTGAATAAAGGAGAAGCCCGTAACGCGCTGGCGCGTGCGGTATTCCTGCACCGGCTGGGTGAAATCAGGGACCGAAAACCGGAAAATCAGAGCTATCGCGCCAGTGGACTGACGCTGCTGACGGCAGCTATCTCGCTGTGGAATACCGTCTATATGGAAAGAGCGGTCGATGCGCTGAAGCGTAAAGGGGTGAAGATCAACGAGCAACTGCTGTCGCATTTGTCGCCCTTAGGCTGGGAGCACATCAATCTGACAGGAGATTATATCTGGAAAAGCAACCGGATACCCGCTTCCGGTAAGTTTCGTCGGCTGAGGCCAGCTAAAGTAGAAAGGTCAAAAAACAACCTTAACGAATGGAAGGGACTTCCCCTGATTATGCGCCTGATTAACTCTTGTGCAATCATGGGGTACACATCGTCCCGGAGGAATTCGTTATGACTATCACGACTGTCGGTATCGATCTTGCTAAAAATGTGTTTGCTGTTCACGGTGTTGATCAAAATGGTAGAACTGTTCTGGTTAAGCCTAAAGTATCGCGTGCTGCACTTCCTGAGTTAATTGCAAGTTTGCCTCCCTGTGTTATCGGGATGGAAGCATGCTCCGGGGCTCACTACTGGGCAAGATTGTTTCGGCAGTATGGTCATGAGCCACGTCTGATGGCTGCTAAGTTTGTATCGCCTTATCGTATGGCCGGAAAATCAGGAAAAAATGATGCAGCTGATGCTCAGGCTATCTGTGAAGCTGTTCGTCGTCCGCATATGCGGTTCGTACCAGTGAAAGACGAAAGCCAGCAGGCCATGCAGTGTTTACATCGTACCCGTCAGGGTTTTATCGAAGAGAAAACAGCAACGTATAATCGTCTGCGAGGATTGATATCTGAATTCGGTGTCATCGCGCCACAAAGTGCTGATGCCCTGCGCCACATGGTTTCTGTGCAGAAGAGCTCTTTACCGCTTCAGGTTCAGCAATGTGTTGATGATTTGATGGAACACGTTGATCGCATTGAAGCTAACATCACTGAATATGACCGAATTTTGTCCCACATAGCCAAAACAGATCATCGCAGTCAGCGGCTGATGGAGCTAAAGGGCGTTGGTCCCACAACGGCCTGTGCACTGGTCGCCAGTATCGGTAATGCACATGATTTTAAAAATGGACGTCAACTGGCAGCTCGGCTGGGGCTGACGCCATCACAATACAGCAGCGGGGAAAGTCGAAACTCGGCAGGATCACAAAAGCCGGTGATTCGTATCTGCGAACGCTTCTGGTTCAGGGGGCTCGTTCAGTGCTTATTGGCGCCGGGAAAAGGACTGACTCATTCAGCCGTTGGGTTTGTATGTTGGTTGAGCGCAGAGGGTACTGGCGGGCTGTTGTGGCCATCGCCGCCAAAAATGCGCGGCTGTGTTGGGCATCACTACATTACGGTGATGATTTCCGGCTGTACTCAGTCAACTAAAGCTCGAAGCTGTATAACCATCTGACCTGCAATTCGTTGATGATAAAGGGTTAGACCCCGTGAGGCCTATCTGGCTATTGTACAGGATATACGTATCCGCTTAACGAACAAGAACCTCACGCGCGTCTTTCATCAGGGCCCGAATCGATGACGATTCATCATGGCCGTTTATAGTACCGCAGTCTCTCCCCTTTATTTTTACTGAAGAGCAGACAGAAACCATAAATACCGGCTTTGACATGCCGGGGAAGTCCTTATAGTACAATAATTTTCGATATCCAAACTGACCCCAAGTAAGGACGGTCGCGCCTGTGGTGGTTTTATCTCCGTGGAGCGCCTGGCCCCGGCCATAATTGTTAGTTCGATACCCCATGAGTCACGCCTCCGGGTATTGCCAGAAAGTCGGGGGCTTCAGCCATACCTTTGCGCGATAACAGCACTAATCTGTCCTGCGGGGTCGAGACAATTTCATCCCCGTTATCCAGTACGCTGCCCACCAGCGCGAGCCCTTTCTCGAAGTGTGTAGCTTTCTGGCCAGCGCTTGAAACAATCCGTGCAGATGAACCATCGGTATAAGTGACTGCATCACCCTCCACTGCGATTTTGACCATTTGACCGTTGCCTAGATCCATAACCCTGGCGCTATCAACAGCGGTTACGACACCACCTCGCGCAGTCAGGCTTCCCTCGACCGCAACACGCCAGATTGCTGTTACCGGGTGTTGGCGATCCCTTTCAGCGTTCTGCTCAATAATTTGTCGAGCATCCACATCCATTGCGGCCAGATCAGCGTCAGAGAAAGGGGATTTGTCAAAGTCGGCCAGCATTTGTTGAGTTGCTTCATTTGTAAACTGCTTCATCGTTATTACTCCTTATAAAATGTACGGATAAATTCCGAATTGTATACGAAGTAAGCACGAGTAAATTCTGAAAATGAACTGAGGAATCATATGGTTGCAATTTGTTATGTGCAGTTACCCACTTCTGGACAAGTGATAAGAAAAACCTGAAGAGTGATAGCGGAAAATAACTTTCGGAAAAGGAGGTGCGAAAATTCCTGGCTCCTGTCTATAATACTGTATGGATATACAGCACCACGAAGAGCAGAGCATTATGAAACTTATCCCAGTGACACAACAATCACCAGGCCAATTCCCGTTGTTCGTTGAGCCTGTCAGCGCAGGTTTCCCTTCAGTCGCTTCCGATTATGTTGATGAATTTATTGATCTAAATACTCACCTCATCAAACATCCATCTGCAACCTACTTCTTACGAGTAACAGGTTCATCGATGGTAGAGGCACGTATTCACGAAGGCGATCTGGTCATCGTGGATAGCTCACTTGAGGCGAAAGAGGGGGATATTGTGATTGCGACCGTTGATGGTGATTTCACCATTAAGCGGTTGCAGCTAAGCCCGGCTCCCGCGCTACTGCCAATGAATAGCCGGATGTCACCGATCTATCTGAAAGAAGGCGAAGAACTGGCCATTTTTGGCGTGGTGACCTTCATCGTGTACAAGGCCTTGTGATGTTCTGCCTGGTGGATTGCAACTCATTTTACGCCTCCTGCGAGAGAGTCTTTCGGCCCGATCTGGTGAACAAGCCAATTGTATGCCTTTCGAACAATGATGGCATGGTCGTGGCACGTTCAGCGGAAGCTAAAAAATTAGGTATCCAGAATGGTGACGTGTACTTCCAGAAGAAAGCATTCTTTGAAGCTAACGGTGTACATGTTTTCAGTTCTAACTATGCCTTGTACGCGGAGATCTCCCGTAGGGTGTGTGAGACATTATTTAAATTCTCCAGTAATACTGAGGTCTACAGTATTGATGAAGTTTTCCTTTCGTTTGAAGGAATGCAGAAAAATTATAATTTTGATGACTATGGAAGAGAAATAAAGAAAACCGTATTAAAGAGCACCCATATACCCGTGGGGGTGGGCATATCGACAACTAAAACTTTGGCAAAACTAGCAAATAAAGCTGCAAAAACATGGACTAAAACAGGCGGAGTGGTTGATCTCAGCAGTCCAGAAAGACAACGTAAATTATTGCCATATATTGACGTAAGCGATGTCTGGGGGGTGGGCCGGAGATATGCCACCAGACTGAACAGCATGGGCATCAGGACTGCTCTCGATCTGGCCAATGCGCCAACATCGCTTATCCGTAACACATTTGGAGTCGTACTGGAGCGAACGCAGCGCGAATTGAATGGCGAGTCCTGCATAGCCCTGGAAGAGGTGAGGAAGGTTAAGCAGCAGATCATCAGCTCGCGTTCATTCGGCCAGAAAATAGAGCACTACGAAGCAATGCACCAGGCGGTGTGTGAGTATGCCGAACGTGCAGGCGAGAAGCTGCGCGAAGAGAAGCAATACTGTCGCTGCATAACGGTTTTTATTGGCACAAGTTACTATTCGAAAACGGCCCCTTACAGTGGCCAGCAGACAGTCAAGCTGGAAAACCCCACCGCCGATACCCGGGAAATCATTGCGGCTGCGGTCGCAGGGCTCCGGCATATCTGGCAGGAGGGATACCGATACCATAAAGCCGGAGTGATGCTATCTGACTTTTATGATAGCGCCACCAGCCAGCTCGATTTGTTTGGTGAGAACCGACTCTTTGCCAATGGTGAAGCGTTGATGGGCGTGATGGATAGAATTAACCGGTCAGGTCGGGGGAAATTATGGTTTGCGGGCCAGGGCATCGACAAAGACTGGACGATGCGGCGGGAGTTATTGTCACCATCCTATCTCACTAACATTAATGAAATCCCTCGCGTCAGGATTGGCTAATCAGCAGTGAAAACTTCATTCGTCATCGATAAAATTCGTCTGTAAACAAAACGAACTTGATATACTCGGTTTCGCTTGTTATGAGTATGTATGTACATACAGTCCTCCGTGCAGCGGAGGGAGTTTAGAGCCCTTTTTCGGGGATAGAAATGAATATCTCAACAACTTTCCAGACGCTGGAGAGCGAGATCACACAACTTCGTGGAGTGCTGGGTTCCCGGCTTCCGCTCAAGGCGAGTGTCTGCGTCCTGCCAGCCGTTGCTGATGGCGAAGAAGATATGGCCATCGAACACATCATGCCTGAGCTGAAACAGGGACACGATGCTGTCCATGCTGCCTGCGCGGCATACGCTGACCTGCATATCAGGGATGGCTATTCGCAGAAGTCCGCTCGGCGCACTACCGGCGTATTATGGTACGACAATACAGATGCGGAATTCTCTCAGCTGGTTACCCGTTTGGTGACATCCATCAACCAGCATAAAGAGAGCATTCAACGCCACATCATCGAAAACTACGGTGGTGATCGCCGACCGGAATACATGCGCTTCAACGCGCTGCATAGCGCCTGCCCTGGTGTCATGACCCTGCATCTCTATCGGCAGCTGCGTATGTTTGATAATGCTAACGTCAATCTGGTCAGTTTCGGCTGGAGGCAAAAGACGCTTTTTAGCAGGGTTAACAAAATCGAGTTGCTCCAGAAGATGGGCAAGGACATCGAGGAAGATGAAGATAAATCAGTCAGACTCAACTCGTTGATTAAGGCTATTGCGCGTGTACCGGAAGAAAAGCTTCGCTTACGCCGTCCGGTTAAAGTGCATCCAGCTGCAAACATCGCGATGGCTGATCCTGAACACCCCGACCAGATACTGCGTCTTTCTGCCGCTTCATCTATGCCGTTCATTATCATTCAGGATGAGCACGTGAAAATTCGGCCATTGCCAGAGTTCGTGGCCAATGAAGTAAAGCCGAGGAGTAACCGCCTCAAGACAGATGTGATCGGTATATTCCACGGCGAAAGTATCGAAATGATTCTCTGACCACACCGGCCAAAGGACTGGCCGTATTCCCCCCTCATAATTTCGTCACTCGCCGTCCATGCCATACCCTGAAACTAATATTGAAAATTCATTATGTTCAGCAAGGAATGTGGCGTGAAATACTTTGAATGTGCGCTCAGGTTCAGAATCGCCCCAGGTGACGTGTATGGGATCCACCAGCAACTGGATAAGGTAGTCCAGGAACGTTCTGGGTCGCGACTCCCATACACCTTCTACTCTCGCAAACAAAGTGCCTCCGACACCCAGGTTGTTCTGAGAACGGCTGTTGCACTCGGGCTCCCTGGCGAAGTCATGAAGGAAATCATGTTTGTGTCTGGCCAGAAAATTCGAATCTGCGGCTCGCTGGCCACTATTCGACGCGAGGAAGCTGGAGGCCGGAAAAGAGAGATTTGTCCACCTGCCCATGAACTCCCGGATTATATCCACTATCACCTGGAACGGGCCGGAGTGATCTGTGGACGGTTACGTATCGTTCGAAGCACCAAGTTCCATATTATTAAGCCCGGGAGCGTTGGCCGTACATCCCACAAGATCATTGTACCGATGAGCCAGTACGATGCTGAATGCGTGATTGAAGATTTCGGCGCACTTGAACAGGCATACGCTTTCGGGATCGGCAGAAAGCGGATATTCGGCTTTGGCTATATGAACAGCATCGAAGTGCTTTCCTGAACAGGCCATTAAGCATAGTTATTATCTGAATTTCAAACCGACTCGCAAACTTACGGCATTAACACTTCTGATACACCCTTTAAATGCTGTAAACTGTTGTAGCCCTTACTAAATCGTAAGAGTGGGGATTTGCAGCCCCGACTAATGACACGCCGTTCATGTACTTGAACGGTTCGCACTCGCTCGCCTGTTTTTTGTCAATGGTGGGTCGGGGCGTGGGAGCCTTACGGCTCGCCAGTCGTCATTAGCTGGTACTGCAAACCATGTTCCGATTCACCACCAAAGGAAATGGAGATGGAAAAACAGGACTGGCATAAGGCAGACATCATAGCTGCGCTACATAAGAAAGGTTTGTCACTTGCCTCACTGAGTAGGGCTAACGGTCTTTCAAGCAGCACTCTGGCAAATGCACTGACACGTGACTGGCCTAGAGGCGAGATCATCATCGCTAATGCAATTGGTGAAGAACCTCAAGAAATATGGCCAACCCGATATTTTGATAAGGCAGGAATGCCGATCAAGAGAATCATAAGAAAACCGGTTTAAATGAAAAAGGCTGGCATTTTTGCTGGCCTTATATACCTCCTGGCTCTGCTACTGAAACCACTAACACCGATCAAATGGTCATCAGCGAAATACCCCGTTCATTTCTATTGACCTCTTTACCTCCATGTAATCAAATTGATGGAATAATAACGGTTACGAGAGACAAACTGATGACGGTGTTATCTGCCCCTGAAATGCGCTTTGGAACCAAACAGGATGTTCCCTTTATCATAGCGGTGATTCGCGACGGTATGCGGGATGGGTATTTTAACTTTGATGATGATGACGGACTGTCTCAGTTCGAAAGTCAGATCTCAGAAGCCATTGCCAGGCGGGAACGGGGAGAGAATTGCGCCGATTTCTTGTTTGTCTTTGATGCTCAACATAATGGCGCAGCGATAGGTTTTGCCCTACTGACGGGCAAAAATGGTGCAAATGGACTTGCTTCACATCTGGAAATCAGGATGTTTGGTGTTACCAGGAGTCAAAGACAAAAAGGATTTGGGCGCTCCATGTTGCAAAGTATTCTGGATGCTACTCCCGGCCATAAAGTGGAGGCATCCTGTCTTCCTGCATCAGTTGTCATGGCCAGGATGCTGACTAATGCGGGTTTTCACGTCAAAGAGATAAGCCCGTTTGGAAAGCGTACTTTCAGACGCTAATGTAAAATTCAGATAAAAAAACCGGCTGACGAATTCAGTCGGTTTAGTAATCCTGCAAAAGGATGCTGGACAGCGACGGACGACTTCAGAGCTGTGGCAATGGCCCCTGGTTATCTTCAGTCGCAGCCTGGTCTTTATCCGGGGTGGCCGTTGCAGTCCGCGAGGCATCAAATGAGACCGTTGGGTCGCTGAGAGTCAGGATGCCAGTGTCTTCAACTTCTCGCGTTGTCAGCGTAAGCTCAGATTTACTGTCATCACACTTATTCGTTTTCTCCGCCAGTGCCTTGCACCAGATATAACGACCTCTCTGGGCATCAGAGACTGAAGGCTCTCCATATTTCTCGATCGCCGACTTCAGTAAGAGATCAGGGTTGCTGAATGAAAAGCGGATTTTGTAAGCCACCGGCTCAATGGGGTCAACTGCCGTATCGGGGATAAAATAGACCACCGTCTCCTGGTGAGCATCTCCCCAGAAAATACTATTCAATGAGTTGTTACTGTAGCGCTTTTGAATTTCTTCACCAGCAGACTGGCCAAGTTTGTCAGTGATAGCAGTGATCGCTTCAGAAGCTGTCATCCGCAGGCTTACCGGCCCTATAGAAAAAGACATAACATCAAAGCTATTCAGGGGGGTAATGGTGCTTTCTGGAGCGGTAGATGAATCGGGTACGTCATCACTGTACAGACTGTCATCCCCCGGAGAAGGCGTTACAGGTGCTGAATTTTGGATGTCAGGTGTGTAGCTGGGATCGGGAGCGTATAGGCCCATTGTATCATTCTGTACAGCAGAATATACCGAAGCGGTCGGCAGGACGGTAAGGAGCGCAAGGGCGCAGTATCCAAGGTATCTGGTCATATTCACCTCGTCAGTAGCAGTTGTCCTACTGTAACAGCGCGAGGTTTGAGAACATCATGGAAATGGGGTCAAAGCGGGGCGAAAAACAAGCCTGATTCACATGGCTTACGTAGCAGCATGGAGATCTCCTGAAGTCGGAGAAAATGAGTCAGATAACGCGAATATCGAAAATGGAACGAAGTACTTAATTACCTAACAGGAGGTACATGTTAACCTGACGAACATTGCTTACTGCCTATTTGTAGATTCAGGCTACAGGGAGAATCCAAGTGCCAAACTGCATACCCCTTAATCCGGTATTACCTAAAAACTTCGACGATACACCTAATGAAAAGCGCTCAAAGTCTCAGCTTGATGCCTGGTGGGATCATCCATATGGCATTACTTGCCCGGACGGGAAAATCACTGTTCGATGCCTGAATGGAGGAGCTTGGGATCGTTCGACAGTGCTGGGAGTAGCGGACAATTACGAAGAAGCCTGCGAGCTCGCAGAGCGCGAGCAATCAGCATGGGTCAAACGCCGTGCGGAGCCAATATTCTACTATAGCGGTGAAGCTCCATTCAGAGCGATAAGGGATGCACAACGTCCTGATCAGGAGCAGACCTTTGTCGCGTCTTTTGACACGCAAGATGAGCTAATCAGCTGGCTTAATAGTCAGAAAACCAGTTAATACCAAGTCTGGAAGTCTGCTTCTCAACAGACTTCCACATTTGATTATCAAGCTCCCCATAATTTGGGTTCAGTATAAACATTCCATTACGTTCTATTCCCCTCATTACATTCATCTATCCGTAAATTTCGTTAGCCAGCACATCGGGGTGATACTGATGTCAGGTAAACAAAACGGATGCAAAAATGCAGACATGTTCGGAAGTCCTGGCGGTTGAAATATTCAATCAAGTTGGACGTGAGGCAGCTATTGCTCAATATAACTTAATTTGTGAAATAGCCCAGCGACGTTACGAAGACAGCCTGGCCAAATATGGTTCCGTGCCAGCTGGTTTCACCGCGCTCAATTTCCTCCATCCGGCAGAACTTCAGGAGCGTTACATCCTGGGGTTGGGAATTCAGCTTTGTATCGATGAGCAGCATGAAGCCAGGGAACGGGTTTTAGCTCGCTGCCTGGCAAGAAAAAGGGCCGCATAAACAGGTGATAAAACAACTCAGCTATAGCTGAACACGCACTAATTGGCTATGTTAACAAAACGAACAAGGTGGCGATTATGTACAGTGAATCTATCGATCGTGCTATCAGTATCCTCAAGGACGCGGGCGAAAAAATCGGTATGGAACTGGGTAGTAATGTGACATCTCAGGAATCAGAACTGCTTGAGGATGCGCTGGTGGGCCTGACTAAAGTTAAAGGGCAACTCTGCGGTAATCACTCCTTAACTGATGTAAAAGCGGACGTCGTGCCTTTTAGTCTCAGTTCGACGAAGAACGTCGATAGCCCGCATTAATTAACAACCACCAACTGGACGGAAGGGATATGACTGAAGACAACGCCGGTAGTGTTTCTGGAAAAGCACAGAACGCCCCAAAAGCAAATGCCCACCTGGACAGGCTCTTTGATTTCATTGTGACAGAAATCAAAGAGCAGGGTGCAGCACCGTCTTACGAGCAGATCTGTTCTTCTCTGGGGTATTCAAAAGGGCTCGTTTCCCGGCGTATCCGGCAGTTGCATGACCAGGGACGAATCATTATCGATGGTGAAAGAAAGTCTATGACGCTGCGCGTAGCGAAAGGACAAGGTCATGATGACATTGCCGAACTCCCGGACATGACCAGTGACAGGAAAGCAATCATCACGTATGTCAAAAAATACATGAACAGAAATGGTGGCCGTGGGCCATCAGTTCACGCAATAGGGAAAGCGCTCGGCTTCTCGAATAACAAGGCGCGTAGACATGTGGACTATCTCGACGAAGTAGAGAGGGTACGTTACAGCCCTCATCTTAATGAAGTAATCGTTATCAATCAGGGTGATTACGTTAAAATTACCCAGGACAACGATGAACCACCGAGCCCGGCAGAAGGTTAGCCATGATTCGCATATGGAGAGAAGTTGTAAACGTAAAGGTTCAGGACGGGAGCCGTAACGGACGAATCTGGTTTCTTGAACTTTCGTGTGGCCATCATGCTGTCAGACGTATACCTCGATTACGTCTGCATAATCTGACGCAATTCGAACGACTTGAGCCACCAGCTAAATGTCACTGTGTATTGTGTGAAATAGATGCTATTGCAGGACAAAAATAGCAATAAACACAACATAAAAGCCCTCAATTTGTCCCCATTGTTTTTAGCCTGACAGCATTGGTACTGATAGCCTAATCATATTTAAACGCATAACCCTATGGTGGACATATGAAAAAAGCTGTTTTTGGCCTTTTAGCACTATTGCCCTTCATAACCAGCGCAGAATCGATCGATCCGAACGATTTCTATGCTCAGCAGCCTTCTCAAAACTACCAACAACCTGCTGCCAGCGAGCAACAGGACGATGCTGACAATTCCAGTGACCAGACAGCTGCGATCGTATTGAACCTGGAAAGTTACAAACCGCTGGGGAATTTTGTAGTCCCCCAGGGAGTAGAACGCCCATTCATTGGTCTTATTAACAGCAAAATTTTCATACTGTCTGAGCAACCAGATAAACGCTTGGCTGGCCTATGGATAGGTCGTAGTCAGGATGGTCGTGAAGCACTTTGTGGTTACCTGAACAACAGTATGCAGGTCAGAAAATGTTATTACATCTTATATCGTGAGTAAAAAATGGGGCCGTAGCCCCATTTATTTTAATGTTTGAATGAGGGTATAAAGGGTATTACTGGATTTGTTCCTAGCGAAGCTAATTCGTTAGGCGCAAGATAACGTCGCAGTTCAGTAATCAATATATCAACTGATTTATCCCAGCCATCTCTCACAATGTTTAGAATGTGCCGAGCTGGATAATGTGTTAGAAAAGGATGGTTGGGGCCAAATTTATTAAGGTGTTCAATAGTACCTATTGCATCGAGATAATCTGTAACAAGATGGTGTTCTGACTCAAAAATAGCGACAAATTTATAACCATCAGCAGCGTTTACCCACTGGCAAGTACAGTCATTAAGCTGAAATTGATTAGAACGTTTTTCCCCCTTGGGTTTAGGATTGACTCCAATACCAAAAGACAAATACAAACCTTTCCTTCCCCAGAAGGCCGGTCTCTTCAAGTCCTGACCATTGTTTCCTTCGACCTCTCCAAGAATGCCAAACAAAGTAGCTGATTCTTGGTTAGGATTCGTTCTCATACGGAAAAGAATGCATAGATCTGCAAACTTTAAGCTATTATAAACTGAATTATAAAAGACATTCTCATGGCCAAGTAGATAAGGATTATGCTCTACCGCAAAATTAGTGCCACTTCTAAAGTCACGGCAGCTAATGAATACACCAAACTGGCTCATATTAGCGAGGATATCGACATTGCGATAATCAGACAAATTAATAAGTATAGTATTTAAGACTTCTCTACCTTCATAACTCATCAGATAGTGGCAGAGCAAATTTTGTAGACCGAAGTTTCTGAACTGATCTTTAATTAAAGAAAAATATCCTTCACCAGCTAATGAAACTAGGTTTCTCATTGTTGGTGTATGTTTCCCCATGAGAGGGGAATTAAAACGTACCTTCATCCGGTTATTATCATAAAGGGTTTCAATAATTGAGCAAAAGTGCATCGCCCAATACGCGTTGTTATCACCAATTAAACCGGGTTTCACTACAGTAGTTTTAGAAAAATCCATTCTGTCTCCAAAGCAGTAATCAGTCACTCATAACACGATATTTGCAGTGAAAGTTATATCTGTAAGCAAATTTCGTCAGCTGTTAGCGTCGTATTAGGCTTAGTAAAAAGCCGGAGGTAGATATGCCTAAAGACGATGTTGCAACAATCATAATCCAGAATGGGTTGACGCATAAAGTAAATGTGATCTGCAAATTCAGCGCACAAATCGACAATCAAATGTTCTCATTCATCATCCATCGCACATTAAGCGTATGTCGATATGCGCTTGTCTGTAAGGCAACAGGCCAAAGAATTGCAGTTCTTGATACCAGTCGAGTAAAGGCACTTGGTATGGAAGCAGCAGGTAAACTAGCGCTATCAGATCTGGCCTCATCATTAGGCGAGACTAGACTTGCTGCGATTCTGACAAATTCACTTCAGAGCAGGAGCGCGGCAAGTGAGTGATTTAATCGACGATAACTTTATTATTCCTGCACTGAGTAGCATAGCAGGCATCACCACGCCACTATCAGGACAAACGTACAGGAACGCTCCAGATATCGACATATCTTGCTATGACGTGATAATCATTTGCCTTAGCGGCGGAAAAGACTCCATAGCCTGCCTTCTCCACTTAATTGACATCGGGGTCGATCTGTCCAGGGTGGAACTCTGGCATCACGATGTTGATGGCCGCGAGGGAAGTACTTTAATGGACTGGCCATTTATGGCCGACTACAACCGCAAAATAGCTTCAACATTTCAGATACCGTTGATGTTCTCCTGGCTTCAGGGAGGAATGGAAGGTGAGATGCTGAAAGAGAATGGCTACAGTCGCCCGCAATGTATCGAAACCCCAGATGGATTAATAATCGCGGAACGTGATATCCAGCGAAGCACTCCCGCCACGCGACTTCGGTTCCCTCAGCAATCACCAAGCCTTAAAACACGTTGGTGCTCATCAGCACTAAAAATTGATGTTGGTCGGCGAGCACTCACAAATCAGAGACGCTTTGACGGAAAAAAGGTGCTTTTTATTACGGGGGAAAGGAGAGCGGAAAGCTCTAATAGATTCAATTACTTACAACTGGAGCCACATACCAGCAGTTGCAAAAAAAGACAAGTTGATGCCTGGAGGCCAGTACTTGAATGGTCTGAAGAACAAGTCTGGGAGATTTTAGCAAAACATCGTGTTACAGCCCCAGTACCGTATCGTCTTGGATGGGGTCGCAGTTCATGCTTAACGTGTATATACAACAGTGCTCGCATATGGGCAACCATCAAACATTATTTCCCCGAGCGTATTCACGCAATGGCCAACTATGAAAACCGCTTTGGGGTCACTATCAGTCGTAAACGAATAAATGTTCTGGATCTAAGCCAGAATATTTCTCCTATTAATATCACGGATGAGGAAGCGCTGCTGCAAGCGGTAAATCCGGTCTATACATTGCCCGTCATTAACATGTCAAAAGAATGGGTGCTACCTGGTGGGGCGTACAACCGGGAGAAATGCGGGTCAGACTAATTAGCCATCAGCGATTTATAGCTGAGATTTCGTCACCTGAATATTACGTGGAAAATAGATATCAAATAGCAACATTGATACAGGCTTAACCGCCTCTGAAGGAAATATTATGACGATGGTAACGGCCAGAAATTGTACTGAAACACGGTTCAACCAGTTATGGGATGCTCTGCATGAAAAAAGCAGTGCGGAAAACGAATCCTTGTTTCAGCAAGAATTGCATCGCTGCCGCAGTAAACGTCAGCGAAGTAAACTGGCCGGGCGATTCGCCGGTGCCTGGCAAACCTTATTCGATGCCTTCTGTGAAGGTCGGGTCTTCTGCTCACTTCTGGACTCGGTTATCCACCAGGAGAGTATCAGCGAATGGCAGGTTGAAGAGTTAATCTCATTCACTTCTGCCCAGATGTCGACTCTATACAAAGGGTAGAGGTAGATATGGGACAAAGAAAATGTGCAGCAGCGTTCCTGCTCGCTGAAGAAATGTACCAGATACCAGCGACCAAATCGGTGATACTTGCCCGGGACCTGGAAGAAAGAGGGTTGTATCTCCGCGCTGCCAGGCAATGGGGAGAGGTCATGTTTGAACATACCCAGTGTACTGAGTACATTGTTGAACAACGGGAACGTTGCATTCGGTTATCCAATTCTCGCCATGAAGACCGTATCAGACAGCATGAGCAGGCAAGTGATCTTCAATATATTCACAAGCATATTAATGATGTATACACACGGATGGGACTAAAAGACGATGGTGTCTTTAATACCGCCTGATTTGTCGACCTTTTCCGTTCATTAAAAAATGAAACTGAGGAGAATGAGCGCACTCTTGACTGATTTTGACGGAGGATTACGTAAGTGGTTAAACAAAGTTTATTTGACCTTATAGGAGCTACCACGGGCCCAGAGCGAGATCTGTTGATCGTAAGCCTTCAGTCTCTACATCGTGAACGAGTAAGCTCATACAATGCATTGTGTACAGCCTGCTCAATCTCTGGAGATAAAGTCCCGCCAATGTCTTTATTCGGCATAGACGAGGTTACTGATGCACTACGCCGGTTAGGTGCATTACCGATCAGATAGTTCTTCAAGTAGTCAGGGTGAACAGGTTTGAATTGATACAAACGGCCTATGCTGAAGAGGAACAGAGATAACTGATGAAAACAAACGAAAACCTGCTGAACAGCATTGGAAAAAGTATTCGAATGTGGCGAGATAACTGCTTCCCTCCATTTCAGCGAGCGTATGGAACATGGTTATTGGTTCTGGTTTCGGTTAATGCCGGGATATGGTTTTACATAACCTCTGACTGGTCTGTACAGTTCGTCGGCAATATAGCAGGGCTCTTGGTTTTCCCAATGCTGGGTCGAAAGGTTTTTACAAAACGCGCCAGATCTTGGCAAGAAGAACTGGATATTAAGCTGGCAAAATACAAACCGCATAACATAGCTGCATGGAGGGAGTTGCAGGCTTATGCCTTGGAATCCAATACGCTATCTTCACAAATTGTTGAACGGTGGTATTTCAAAGAGCGGGAATTTATCAAGACGGCCCAAAAAGGGAAGCCGGGTAGTTCTGAACTCAAATTTCTCAAGAATAATACTGGATCAAAGCCTTAAGGAATCTGAGAGCCGGTGCGTAATGCAGAACCCACAGCCGAAGGGTTTTGGGAGTTAAACTGATACAGCTTTTACCGTGAGGTGGGATTTATGTCGAATGTCTTGCAGAAAGAAAACATCATCATGTCTCTGCCTCATCGTGACTTGAGTTGTGAAGTCATCGAGTGCCGATTAAAAGTGTGCCCCGTACCTGACGAACTCGACAGGGGGAATAACATCTTTTTCATCGTGGAAGACCTTTACCAGCTACGCGAGAACAGTGAATCACTTAACGTGCTTGGACAAATTCTGGCGAAACGTTTCCCACACATACCACCAAAAAGAATGCACCTTGTGCTGCACCGACGTGATGTGCAGAAAGCTCATGGAGTAGCCATCCACCTCTACCGCTTCATGCGTAGCGAGAAAGAAAATAACCGTAGTATTTTCATTGGTCGTAACCCTACTGAAGTTTCCCAGAAGACGGCATACGCCTCGATGTGCATTTTCTGACCACCAGCTGTTGAATCGTCACAATAGCCGACATAGTCGGCTATTTTTTTACGCTAAGAAAAACCATTTATGCCCACAAATTGCGGTTGAAAAAGCTATTTATTTTTGGGTGCAAAACGTCCTCATTCTCACTGTAACAATAAATTTCAACATGTGATTATAGTGAGAGTCGAAGCTGAAACATGAATGGTGGCTACATATGCATGATCTCCAGAATTCGTTAACTAGCAAAAATACCAACATTATCCGTGCTGAATTTGAAAATATGCTTTCTGCGCGTGGAACATCTATCGTGCGTTTTGATACCAACGCAGGGGCGAACAGCGGCGAGTATATAGGAAAAGGAATTCAACGTGAGTGGGTTGGGTATTTGCTAAACCATACGAGTTCTGGCCATACGGTCAAGGCATTTGAACCGGTGTATTCTATTCCTTTAAAAATCAGGCCAGACCTTCAATCCAGAAATATTGCAGACCACCAGACTAAAGTAAAAAAGTTATTTGAAAGTTATGATGAAGCGTATCTTACAGCCGCTATAGACTCAGAAGAGTATTGCAAGCCATTCTGGGTTTATCAGAATGCAGATGACGGTCATTACTCGATCAGTACTCGCGGTTTCAAAAATGCAAATGCACCTGCAAGCATTCCGAGCGATAATCGCATTGATATCGCTCAGATGAAAATGGGATATCCCATGCTCGATTATTGCCATAACATTATACCGTCCTCAGTCGTGCGATTAGGATTTAATGGGCGAGTGTTTACGCAAGGTAAGTATTATTACACCAATGAAGAGGTTTTCAGTTGGTTGTCCCGGAACCCGGATAGCGCAGTTTTCATTACGTTCCCAAAAGTTAACCAGACTGATAGATCTGAATTGATGTCAATTATGAAACGAGAATTCCTGAATTCGTGGGGTTTATTCTCATATTATCGCTGGCTGGGACGCAGCACCGCATTACTGGCATTGAGCCCGGTCAGTTCTAATGCTTCTGTTAAGTTAAGAAGTAGCAATGCACACTTCTTCAAAAATGCAATGCTGGCTGTTAACACGATCATTCCTAAAGGTAACGGAATTTCGTAATCGGAATAGTTACCGTTAGAGTGATTTAAAGATCGATTCATTCTGGAAATTGAACGAAGAAAATTTAATGGGAGTAACTATGACTGCACTACGCCGTATCTCAACAGAACCAAGCTGGACTCCAGTTGGCATCCGGGGCGAAGGGTTACCGACTAAAGCAGGTGTATACCGTTTTATTGTTCCCCGGGAAGCCGATAGCTCAGAACATATTGAGTTTCTGGCGTTAGTGCGCTGGCGTAAACACGGTGTTCATCAACTGTTATTTCCCACCTTTGAATACATCGTATGCGACGAGAATATCGTGCTCCCAGAAGGCACATGCTGGCGTGAACGCGAACCGTGGGATCCAGATACGCTGGGGGAAACCGAGTTCATCATCGTTCCTGAAATGAGCGCGGGTGCTCAACGCTGTCCGTTCTGCAAAGAAGTTCCGCGCATCGTTGGTGATAAATACAACTTTGAGTATAAGGAAAACTACATCACGAAAATGCCTCACCGGTTTAACCGCCTGTGGTTCAGCTGCTGTAAATGGGTTGCTCCTGTGCCCACTTCTGGGATTCAGTCACTGATTACGGCCTGGAACAAAATGCTCGGGTCATCCCGGTAGGAGTAATGATGAAATGTGCGTACCTACGAAAGTTTCTGATCATTGCTTTCATAACCGGCATTAGCGGATGCCAGAGTCTCGGAATAGGGTTAAGCCTGGATGAGCGCTACCAGAAGGCTTATCAGAAAGTACTGGCTGACCCTAATGACGATAACATTAAGACTTTCATGAAACTCAGCCAGGAAAAAGGCGAAAGAGACATGCAAGAGGCAAATTCGAAAGCCGCAGCCGACACTCGTGAAAGCGATAAGGGGTTTACTGAGTATTTTAAATCATATGGCAACGATGGATTTAAGCGGGCCAGACAATAAGAAAGAGGTCATATGTCATTACAGCAATCGCATGAAAATCTGGAGTTCCTGAAGGGGGCGGTCTGGTGCGCCGCAAAACTCGTTCAGGAAATTGGCGATTCAAAAGGTGCAGCTATTCTTATCACAAACTTGCCGGTTGGAATTTTCCCTCAATGTAGCGAAAGGGATTTATTTGTTCTGAGGCAATATGTCAGGAAAGATCTGCCACTTGGTATTGATGCCGAATATAGCGATATCAGGCCGGTCTTAATTGATTATCTGGGAGAGCCAGTAGACCTTCCTGAGTGTGAACTGGATAATTATGAACCGGCTCCTGGTGAAATGCTCCGCTGGGGAGTAACTGGAGATCTCAGTTCCGGGACACGATGTGTGCTGGTGGATAATCTTGCTTATCTCGCTGAAGCAATTGGTATCAGCAACGCACTAAGGCAACAGGCCGCAGAGTCAATCCAGCGCACCCTGTGATTAGTGAGTCGCCCCGAATTTCGTAAGCAGCATAAATGCCCTTAATCTTTATCCTACATATTTCAGGTTGTTGGGGTTTACCATGTACAAAGACCATTTTCCACAAGCGTGTCCTTCATCGATAAAAGAGGGCCAGTCATGCTGGCGGGTATTTATTGATATGGACGTAGACAACCCGTCGAAAATAAAAACCAGCGTCGAATTAATAGAAGTTGGCGTAAAAACAATTCGAATGAAAAAGAATGCGGCAGAAGGCAGTGAAAAAACTGTTTTTCTTGTGGATAAAATCCCTGGAATCACATTTATCAAAATTCGGCCTAGCGACAAAAAGCCAAGCGTCTGGAATACAAGCATCAGCAGTTTCTATAAACATGACGTGGAAATCGGGAAAACATTCCCCGTTGGTATCAGAACGACTAAAAGCGCTGCGTTTCGTACAGCAACAAAAAAAGTTGAACAGAGTATGCAAGAATACACTGATACTATAGCTAAGCTTGAAAACGACTATGTTAAGAATGAGACGGAGATTGCTGAGTACAAAAATGAACTCGCTGCTTACCAAACAATACTCCAAACCCTAAAACGTATGGCAAAAAGGCATCTCAAGCAATAATACATTTCGTCTCTTTTCAGGTAAACAAAATGGAAACACAATGTATTTTCATTGCAGGTTTCAAAAATTGTTTCACTCTGGGCCATACATGTTTAGTATGGGGACATAACAAAGAGAACGCTGGCGAGTACGCTGGCATAAAGATCACCTTTCCCGGCCTGGCCGGGATTTTTTTTGTCTGATGTGCCGTCCTTCTCACCACAAACTTAATATCCTGACTATTTTTATGGATGTGCAGTGCAATTATTTAACGAATTACCATTCGTCACCAGACCGGACAGGCTGATAATAATGTCATCCGATACAGAGCTGGGGAGGGTGTATGACTAATCGTGGCTATAGCAAAGTAATTATCGAAGGTACTGTAGGCCGTGAGCCTGAAATCCGACAACACCCTACCCACGGCATCTACGCAAAGATTTATGTAACAACATCTGAGTCCTCAATGGAGGATAAATCTGGTCTGGAGAAAATTACGGAAGAACACTATCAGATCATTTTGCTTGGTCAATTTGCTGATGTGGCCCGCAATCATCTTCATGTCGGGACAGGAGTGTACCTGGAGGCCCAATTGCGTACCCGCCTAATCAAGGAGGATGGTAAAGAACGCTTCTTTATGGACGTACTTGTCAACCCCGTGAAGGGGCATGTTCTTCGCAAAGTCAATGTAGGCGGTAATAAACTGGTGAGTCGTCACCTCCAGCAGAACCGTGGGCAGGATCACCGGCAGAATACCAGTTATAGCCGCAGGCCACAAAACACGAACGCGAGGCCAGCAACACCACGCAACTCGCCCCCAACAATGGAAAATTATTATTTGGGAAATCAGGATGAAGTTCCAGGAAGCACTGGTGCTTATGGAACTGAGATAGCCTTTTAATGATTAGCAGCATATCTGTTTTAATTTGTATCATAACTAATGGGGAATTATTGCCGTGAATGAATTCAATAACGCACTCCAGACGATACTGGAAAATGGGTCTATGTCATATGGCCAGGCTGCTATTTATGCCGGTGGTGCAATTTGCGTTGCGGCCCTTTTTTCGGCGATACTCAGAAGTGGACTACTGGTAATTTTGGGAATTGTCTCAGGCTTTTATCTGTTCAGTCTCAACACTCCAGACAGTACACTGGCGTATACTGCTGCTGCCTCAGACCGTCTCATCGAGCAGGTTAAAGCTGTCGGTGGATGCGCCACTAGACACATTGAGGATGCGCAAACTCTGGGTATCATCATAAAAAATGGCGATGTTATCGAGATAGCAAAGCAGTGCGGTATTATAAAATAATAACCGTAGCATATTATGATTGATGAATGCCTGAATGGTAATCTGCTCGCGGATTACCATTATTTTTTGAGATGTCTTATAGAACTTATCTAAAATTACATACGACTGTCATGACAGTATAAGGTCTTTATGAAAAACGTCGTCAAAACTTTACTACCCTCAGTGAACACTGGTGATCAAGACGAAAGCGTAAAATCGGATACGCTGACTGGCACTACTAAACCCTGCGACCACGGACTGGTTCATAATCATCTTTTAGGGCAGGAGGCCTGTTACTATGCCAAACACTAACGACTCGCTGACAGGACTCAACGTCGAGCTCGTTGGTGCATCGAAACAAGAGTTTACTCTCCTCACTGAAAACCATCTGATGCGCCGCATCATAGTGGCTTTATCTGAGTTAATGCGTAACGCGGAAGGCGTGATGATTGATTCTCATGTTTACCCATGGGATCAAGTTCTCCCTGCTGCGATGGACATTCCATCATCCAACGCTTCTGATGAAGAGATACAGAACTGGATGATCAGTGCCTGTAAGGAGTGGCAGTGCGAATACAATCGCCGGGTTCAGTCGTTTACCGCATCAGAAGTAAAAAGCAAAAGCGACACCGAGAACGATAACCTATTCCTGCTGAATATCACCAACCTAGCCCATATGCTGATTGACCGGTTACTGCCGTTTGTCAGTATCGAGGAGATTAATCATGAGGATCCAGATTTACTCCCCCAAGTTATTGATATCGTGAATTATATGGTTGGTGTTATAAATGGTACAACCAGCACACAACAAGTCAGACAAGAATTGTTTACTGCCGGTGCTGATGACGCAGTATTTGCACTCAAACTAAAGCACAAAGAGCTAACCAGCCGGGGTGAAGATGCTGGATGGCTTGAAGAGGCAATGAAGATAATCGAAGAAAACAAACGCCAATCCATCGACTTTATGCAGCGCAGCTAATCGTTCCCATAATAAAAGGGTAATGCTATGAGTAAACATCTGTACTGTATTAAGGGTGTTTTAAAACCCAGGAAATTTTCTGTAAGTCTGATAAGAAATAAACTTAGCTCATTTGGTTTAAGGGGAAGTACTCTTCGTAGCGAAACCGCTCGCATTCTTGCCGGGCCAATAGATGGTATTAAGGGTACGTATCCCTTCGGCTGGTCAGAAGAACATTTTGACCGCAGGATGAAACGCATATTCATTCGCGCCGGTAATGCTTCCAGACTTTCTGATAATCGTCCATTTGCATTAAAACGACGCAGCGCTTTAACTATCAGTAAAAAGTATCTTTCTGTGTAACCACCAGCAGACGAGTTTTACTCGTCTGCCTGGCCCCATGCCTCTAATCTTCGCACCCGAAATGAAGTTGCCTGGAGTTCTCCTGATGAAGTTAACTCAAATGAAACTGTAAGATCGTTTTTGTTCCGGTACTTCCATACATAGCCATTTTGCTGCAATGTTTTGAGTGACTTACGTAGGTTGGGCTCAGCTACATCCTGGCTGTCTGGAACAGAGTTAATAAACCCCAGCAACCTGGTGAATGGCACTATCGCAGTGCCTTTTTCTTTGCACAAAAGAAGAAGTACCAACGCATCCTTCTGAATACGGGAAAAGCGCTCCAGGCGATGTTCAGTACCATCTCCCTGCATATTGGCATTGTTCATAATCAACCTAATCATATGGGATATGATTAAGGTTAAAAAACACCCCCCGTTTTGTCACCCTTTTTTTTTCTTACTCACCACTTAAAGCAGTAAGCTCAGTTCGATAAATCTGAATTAAATAAGGCGAGGTTATATGAAAACGAAATTATTGCTGGCGCTAATTGCGGGATCGACTTTCTGCATCAATATTGCTGAAGCCAATATTCCTCTTAGAGCAGATGGAAGTCCGGCAGCGGGGCAGACACCAACTCAGTTCATTCAGCTTAAAAATGAATGTCCTGAATGCGTCATGGTCGCAACTGATGTAGTAAAGATGCGTAGCGATAGCTGTAAACAGCAGGCATCCATCGATTCTACAATCCTACAGGATCCTGTTTACGCATATCTCAACAGTATCCGTCTGGTAGTTGCCGGGAATGGTGGTTATGCAAGTCCAATCTATACATCCGCCCGTCAGGTCGTAGCGTCAAACATCAATTGCAGTGATGCAAACGACTGGGTAGCGAGAAGTAAAACGGTAATGGATAACACCTTCAAAACGCCGTAAACAATCCCTGAATATTTCGTTGCAGTAATGCTATCCCGTAGTATGACGTTAAAGGCGGAGCTTTGAATCGGGAAAAAATAACTACTGCACTTAGAGGTATTTATATGGGTCGTCACTTTACTGGTCTGATTGATAGTTCGCAGCAAAATTTTACAATGCCAATCCGTCCGTATGGACGGAGCCGCATGGCTGCAAAATTAAAAGGAATCTCCCGATTGAAAAAATCTGAAAAGCATGACGATGAATATCCTGATGAACTCTGGAAATTTATGAGTCCTTCAGAGAAAGCTAAATTTCTGGTCGCGGATGTATTTTCACGCAGTAGTAAAGACTCTTCCGCCATTCAACCGGGAGAACATAAGCAAAAGGAGCATGATAATGAGCACTGATAATTTACTAGCAGAACTCACTTCAAAAACAGGCCTGACAGAAACGGAACTTAATCGGCAGGAATTGATTATCGGTTTGATGGCATTGTGCCACCCGGATGCTATTGCCGGTGATTTGGTGAGCGCGGCACTTACGGGGTCATACTCAGATAGTACTGATAAACTACTTACCCGTGGTGATAACGCATCAGACAGTGTGTTGATGTCCATGCGTATCTTACTTCACCGGTTGAGTAAGTATGAAGGGTCTGATGGCAAAGTAGGTCAGATCAATAAAATGATGCACCGACTCGGCTACTTTAAGGCATCCGATGTGTTACGCGAGGCTCAATAAAGAGGCTCAATTTATGTTCACCATGACGAATTTCGCGTCCAATATTCTTGACATGGTTTTTCTATCAGAAATGGAAGGGGAACTCATTTATATAAAAGCGCTTAGCGGCGTTACTGGTTACGTTCCTCAGATCCATCTTTTCCGCCTCCAGCTTATCGCATTTGATATAGGTTGGTACTACGAGTACAGATTGAATTCAGGCAACCTCATTATAAAGGAAATTGTTGAGGCCATCACATCTCTTGGATGTGCTTTAAATGAATACCAATGGCAGTTCGCGTTTGAATTAGGTTATCGCCGTCACCACAAATAAACTTCATTTTTTCATAATTTGCTATTCGTCACTTGATTGACCGGGGGTACGATTAATTTAACACGGATAATTATGGGAGACAGTAAAATGACAGACGCATCTACAATAGACGCAGTTCAACCAAAGGCAAGACGCTTATCATTTAAAGAGCTTCCAGGGTTTGATATTTCTGCTGAAGCACTTCTCAAAATTATCGAAATGCCGTGTATGGTTATTCGCCGGTCTCCTGCAATGAAAGTACTGGAGATGATCACGCTGCGGTTACGTGGGGATTGTCTTTCTGCCCTTGGCATTGACTTAAACTCTGCCCAAATTACCAGTAAAGGGACGGTATCGGGGGGCAATGGTGATATGGACGTATCAGTACCTGCAACACAACTCTTTTCTTTAATCCGCAACATGCGCGGCGAAGATGAAATTAACGTCCGCTTCCATGCGGCAAAAAACCATCTTGTCATTCGCACCGACAAAAACTCCTATAACATCCCGGTTTGCTTAGACCATATACCCGAAATTCAGGCTGAGACGCTGGAACATAATTACAGCGTTTACTTTCCAACGCAGATGCTGAGTCAGATTATCAAGCGTGTCAGCCACGCTGCGGCTCAGAACGATGTCCGCTTTTATATGAATGGGGTCTACCTCGGTATCGATAATGGCCAATTTATTGCTGTAGCCACTGATGGACATCGTATGGCCGTCAGTTCTCATGATATCGACTTCAGCGATGACGTGGGCGATGAGATTCAATCTCCGACAGCTCCTACCTCTATCAGTAACACGAATGCAGGTGTGATTTTACCCAACGGGGTTTTCCCCGTGCTCCATAAAATCCTGAGCGGTAGCCAGGGTCAATTCAAAATTGACTACAGCAACCGTAACCTGACATTTACGCTCGGAAGCCATACAGTCATTTCAAATCTTGTCGATGGCCGTTACCCGGACTGGAAGCGCGTGGCCAGCACGGTAGCCAAAAATACTGAACTGTTTAAGGTTGATCCTTCTGAACTCACCACCGCACTAAAACGCGCAACCCCATTGCTTAAAGAGGGCTCGCCAAACAACACCAGTGTTTGTGTGATGTCATTCAAAGACAACGCCCTACAGCTTAAGTCGCCCGGCTCAAATGCAATCAGTTGCAAAGAGGTGATGGACATTGCGAAAGAGGCAGGCGAGCCCGAAACAATTGTTGATATCGGTATGAATGCCGATTACCTCCTGGAATCACTGGCAAGCCTGGGGGCGTGTTCGGAAGAAGGAGAAGCCGCACAGATTGCTTTGCGTGATACAACGACCGGCATATTGATTTCAGTAAACAAAAACAATTACGACATCATCATGCCTGTCCGTGTCTGACAAAACGCTCTCGTTTTGTCGGCCTTTTCGAAATAGCCAATTTCATGGGCGTGATAACGTTAAAACAAGCTTCCTGACGGGATGGCTATATGCCATCTCGCTCCCATTGGTCGCGATCACTGCGTCCTAATATTCTGGAGCCAGAATGAAATGAAAAGCGTTCTGAAGTGGGTAGGAGCCAAACACAACATTATGGCAAGTCTTAAGCATGTACTACCGAAAGGTGGTCGGCTTATTGAGCCCTTTGGCGGTTCAGGCGCTGTAATGATGAATACGAATTACCCAGAATACATTTTGGCCGATATTAATAGCGACCTGATCGATACATACCAGAGTATTTTTAAGTCGCCTGAAAAGGTACTTTCTGAGCTTAAACGCCTTTACTGTCTCGGGCGTTCTGAGGACGCCTATTATGAGCTGCGAAGCCAGTTCAATAATCATGATAGTGCAAGTGACACTCAAGCTGCTCTGTTTATCTATCTGAATAGGTTTGGCCATCGCGGACTATGCCGATACAACCGGAAAGGCATCTTTAACGTCCCCTGGGGTTATTACGCCAACCCCTATCTCCCAGAGACAGAGTTATACGCAATGGCTGAGAAAATGTCCTCAGCAACTTTACTTTGCGCCAGCTTCCAGACCACGCTATCAATGGCCCGCCCGGGTGATGTGGTGTATTGCGACCCACCATATGTTAATCCCGGCAGATTCACGGCTTACCATGCCAGCGGTTTTACACCCGCTATGCAGATTGAGCTTACCAAACTGCTCCAGTTGCTGCCTGAACGCGGGGTTCATGTCATCGCATCATGCCACGATGCGCCTGATATTCGTGAGCTTTATCAAGCCTTCGCTATTCATGGTGTGACTGCCCGGAGAAGCATATTTAAAGGCAGCGGGGATGGGAAAAAAGCTTCAGAAATCTTCGCGGTCAAATTAGCGGATAACTCGAAAAAGGGAGCTGCGGCATGAAACGCTTCCATTGTTCTGAAAAGCTGCATAACCCAGAGACTGAGAAATTTTGTCAGGATATCGCCGAACAATATCGGACAGCACCTGATATTGCCGTGGCGCAGTTTAAACAAGTGCTGAGCTCTAAGCCTCTAACTTACTGGGAGTGTGTCGTGATCCGCGAGCGTGTCTCTGACCTTATTAAAATTAATCAAGCAACAGCTGAGGGCCACGATGAGCCAATTTAAACCCAAAAGCCTTGTAGTCTACCGCATCCAAAAAGCTCTGGAATTAGACAAGCTGGATGAACAGTTAAGTGAGTTGAAATACACTCCCTGCGGGCCTAATGATATGGCACGGTCAGGATGGATCCCGCCATTGGGTGAAGATGTCGAGCTGTTAAAGCATGAGTCGAATAATCTCATTCTTCTGACTGTTAAGCACGAATCGAAAATACTTCCTCCCGCGACCATCAAAGAAATTGTGCGAACCCGGGTTCAGAAACTGGAGAAAGAGCAAAACCGCAGGCTAAAGAAAATGGAGATCCAGGCCGTCAACGATGCCGTGCTCGCTGAGCTCATACCAAAGGCTTTCAGCAAATACAGCACTACAAACATTTGGGTGGATACTAAATCACGTCTACTGCTTGTTGAGACCACCAGCCATAAAAAAGCAGATGATGTAACAGCTTTGCTACGTAAAACTATTGGCTCACTTCCAATTATCCCATTCACGCTGGAAACGCCGGTAGAACTGACGTTAACAGAGTGGGTCAAAACAGGAAGTCTGCCGCCTGGCCTAGCTTTATGCGACGAAGCCACGCTCAAAGATGTGCTCGAAAACGGGGGGGTCGTTACAACAAAACGCCAGGATTTGATATGTGATGAGATCGCTCATCACATCGAGGCCGGAAAGCTTGTGACAAAGGTTGCACTGGGCTGGATGAACCAGATGTTTTTCATCCTGAATGACAATTTCATCTTTTCACGACTGACCTTTACGGAAGAACTTATTGAACAGAACGATGACATTTCGCCAGAAGATCACGCCCAAAGATTTGATGCCGATTTCGTTTTGTTTACCTCTGTTGTTATGGAGGTTCTGGACACAATGATAAAAGCCCTCGGGGGTGAAAGCCCAGGACTCATCACAACGCCGTCAGACGAACAACAAGGTGTCGCGGCAGAAGCCAAACAACCAGAAAAAACCTTCCATTAAAGGGCTGAGAGATGATTACAGCTACAGAACTCCAAGAGTTATCACGCCAGGTTGAAAATGCTAACATTGCCCGAGCCCTGGCAGTTAAAGAGTTGGTTAAAGAGACAAGAGATCGTCAGTTTTCATTGTGGGCGCTATTTATTGGTCTCTTCAGAGAGACACCGGCGCGAAAAAAGCTGAACGAATGTGAATTGCATCTTAACCTGCTGCTGCCAAAATGCAGGAGCATCTTTCTTCAATACGTAGTTATGTCCTCGTTGGAAGAAATTTCGAAATCACCAGATTGTGAGATTTATCAGCATCTAGTCAACTGCTGGAAAGAAGCTCAGATAAAATATAACGAGTCAGGCAGACGACTCAAACTTGCAGAAAATGCCCGTGAACTATTAAAAACAGCAAAGGATGAATGTAATAGTGCTTCCACAACTGAATTTCTGGATATGGTTACTACCAGTAAAGCAATATCCATACTTTCAGCAATAGACACATCCTCTGCGAGTAGTTCGTTAAAGAGAGCTATGGGTGCGCTTAAGCGATTAGCAGATGAAATGCCTGCCCGGCAATCACCTATTGATTCAAATTTACCAGATGACACGCTTGATCTGTTTGTCGATCTGACTATAAATCCTGTTATCGATATTCTCTCCTGGTTAAATATTGAAAAGCTGGATAATGCCGAAGTGCAGTGCAGCAAAGCCTTAAAGAAACTTCAGACGTTATTAGGACAACTGGGTGCTGAGCATGATTTGAGAACTAAGGATTATCAATCTCAATTAGATACGCTTAAGAGAATTGAACAACCATACATCAAAAAGGTGATGCGGCATATACCCGAAAATATGAAGTTCAAGGAGCCTGAGTATCTCCAGACTATAGGAATGAACCCATGACTCTAAAATATATAATCGCTCTCGCAATATTTCTGACATTTGTGTGCTTTGCAGCTTTCATACTTATCTACGCGAGTCGAACAAAACGAGAACAACAACAAACTCAGCAACCTTTGGACGAGCATGATCAGCAGGCAGATATTAATGCCGATGCCGACGAGAACGCCGCACTTGATGGGTTGAGCGAGTACTTCATCAAAAAAAATTCGATATTGCCAAAAGTCCTGATGGATCTTTATGTGCGCTTGAGTGCGGTGTTCAATGGTCAGTACATTATCGCACCCCAGGTGCTTGCCCGGGACTTAGTAGAGCTGGAGCTCGAAGATGAACCGGTTGCCCCGGTTGACGTACTTCAGGCGCAACAGTACGCAGATGAATTCGTGTTCGATTTTGTTCTCTCCGATGCGCATACCGGGGAACTAGTGCTAGCAATGATCAATGAAGATGCTATCAGCGCTCAGCCTGAAGGAGAGTTCATTATTGCCCTTTTTAAAAGAACTCACATTCCTGTCTTTCGCTATGAAA
Organism: Citrobacter sp. RHB35-C21; assembly: GCF_013816515.1. Classification (NCBI taxonomy): domain Bacteria; kingdom Pseudomonadati; phylum Pseudomonadota; class Gammaproteobacteria; order Enterobacterales; family Enterobacteriaceae; genus Citrobacter; species Citrobacter sp. RHB35-C21. The sequence continues at coordinate 79,137 of NZ_CP057148.1, read as the reverse complement.
CGTTGTCAGGCTTGGACGATAACGCCCTGGCAGTCAACATCGCTGAATCAATAGACGATGGCCGATTCTCTTAGTTCCACAAGGAATTTATTATGTCTCTGTCAAAAAAACAAAGAATAGTACTGAGGGCTAAATTTGGTGGTCGATGTGCATATTGTGGCGAGGTACTGAAAGAAAAAGGTTGGCACGCTGATCACGTAGAACCTGTGCTAAGGAAATCCGTCCAGGATATGCAAGCTGCGGCCAGAGGGAAATTTAAGCTTAAGGCTACCGGTGAAGTGTTTAATGAAAGTGCCAACTGCTTAGAAAATCTTTTCCCAGCCTGTGCGCCCTGCAATCTGCTCAAAACAACATATTCACTGGAAATGTTCCGCAAACAAATAAGTTTACAGGTTGAAAGGGCACGGAAGAGTAGTATGAATTTCAGAACGGCAGAAAGATTCGGCCAGATAAGCATTGTAGAGAAACCCATTGTTTTCTGGTTTGAACAGTATTCAGAGAAAAATGGTGCTATCAAATAAACGACTAATTTAACATTATCATGGCGCGTATCGCGCACTGCTTCGTCAAATATTCAGCCGTGATAATATTGTTTAGTAGGCCCATTACGGAGCGTATATGACTAATCATACAAACTGGACTGGAGACCTGACCGAAGGCGCAACTATATTTGTAGCCACACCAGATGGCCAGCTCAGCAAATGTAGAGTCGAGTCCGTTCGAGACCGACATTTCTCGGTCGAGGGTATTGAACGTGAATTCGATAAGTTGAATGCCTGCTCAGTTGATGGGTTACTACACTCTTACCCCGACGATTTCGAGTCGAGGGAGTTATTTGGTCTGTGCCAGCAAAAAAACAGGCTCAAGTCTCTGCAAATTGATTCATTATCGTTACAGCAAGTCCAGTACATGCTGGCTGGCCTGGAACTTGCCAGGAAGAGATATGGATACCAGTACCGAGGCAGCAAAGCCGTAGATACCAATCAGAAGGGTAGACTGGCCATGAGCATTGATGATTCGCTTCACCCAATTCAGATCGCTTATATACTGGCAGGTTTAAAATTATCTCTCCTTCAAACAGAGGTGAACCATGACTGCTAACCAACGTAAACGTCCTTCGCGTAACAATCGAGCTGTCCAGTTAACGTCCGAGCAGCTGGTAGAAGCGAAGACGCTTGACCTGAAAGCCCACCATTCGTTTAAAAACCTTATGGGTCTTGCTGCAATCAGTGTCGTGGTGTTTGTCTGTCTTGGCTCCTTGATCCATAAACAACGCTCAGTAATGAACGAATGGGACCTGGGTGAAGTGATCAGAGGCGTTGATTTGAAAGCCGGAACCCTCGCAAAAAACAACTTTTTCATCACCAACAAAGGGCAGTTTGAAGCAAGTGGCGTTACAGTGTCACTTACGGGTACAAAACTGAAATTACAGCAGCATCAGGACGGAAAATATTACGTTTGTAATTCTGCAACAGGTGATTGTGTTCTGGTATCCGATGTACAAGCTGAAAAAATTCGTGACCAGCTGTAGCGAGGGGAAAATATCGGTTACTGTCACCGGTAACCGAAGGAACCTTCGTATATGTCACGACAAGAAGCCGCAACGCAGTTATTTATGTCTGCACCACCAGCAAGTATTGATGTCGTTATTGAGCAGCTGGAAAGGGACGCTCAAGCAGCCGGTATCGATATCCATACAATCTCTGTAATGGCCAGCCTGTTACGTGATCGAATAGAAGCATACAGTGACGTGCTTAAAATCGAGCCTGAGCGGGTGATACACGCACTTGAGGTACTGCGAGGTACGGAAGTGCCGTGGGCTTTTTACACTCCGTCCAGGCTACCTGAGCTTGAAGATGTTCATTGCTGGGAAACTCCTCACGATTTTGACCAAGACCTAGGTGAACACCAGCTGCGGCGCTATATTTGCCCTAAATGCGAGCATGAATCAACCGACCCAATGCGCTGCACGGCTGGCCATGCTCCTGGAGTTAACCAGTATCCTGAAAGCTGTGATGCCACTATCTGGAATTCGCCCGATTCTTGGGATAGTATTAACCCTATAATAAAATTAATTATCAAATCTACGTTCCTGGCTGACCTGACTGTTCATACAATCTTCTATCCGAAAGGGTTGAAGCTTCCTGAAATTCAGGACGTTGAGTAGTCTGCTTCGGGCTCTGTGATCTGATAGTTATATATACCTCATTTAAGACCCCTTACTGGGGTCTCTTTTTTTGGACTTCCGCCGTGCTATGTACTTCACGGTATCCCCAAATATCCCGGCTTATGTAGTTCGTCGATTTGCTTCGTCACCTGCCATACCTGTCTCATAATTTCTCTATTTGGAGAAATCTGATGAACCTACCGACAGCTGTATTAGCGAATAACGATGAAAATGAATCAGACGTCCTCAGCCTTTATGCTAATCCCGTAGACAGTCAAAGTGGCCTCATTGAACATGACGGCTTTCAAAAACTAAATGCCATGCGCGATCTGCTGGTGGAATACAACACAACACTGAAGCACATGCAGGCCATGTATGATGCAGTGATGCGGAACCGGCATGATGAAGCATGGCGCATGTTCTGTGATTCTTGTGACAATTCCATCAAATATACGCTGGCTGTAGAAAATTTGTTCTGTATAGAACGGGCCCGCTGTGCTCTCGATGAAAAGTACTGGCAAAAGCTGCTCGATCTGACCGGCGTAAAACCATTTATGCCCACCGAAAGATACGATGACTGGAACGAAGGATTGAGGGCATGGCGAAAATCATCAGAATCAAATTTTGAGAAGCTTAAGCCTGTACCCTTCAACGAAGAAAGTATCTTTTCTACCGCATTCGCATTGAATGAAGAGAAAAAAGACTACTTCGCCCAGATGGTTCATGGTGTGTTTGAAAAGCTCTCCGCTCTGCATAAGACTAACCGTGCCCAGGGCTTCAGCAACAAACTCATCATAGCCAGCTGCTTACCAAGTAGAGATAACCGCAGATCCTATGACTATCTCAACTATTTTAATGACCTTCGTAAGGTTATTGGACTGATGTATGGACGAAGCGGTGCTGAGGATGTGAATTCGGCTGCGGTCAAAGAGTACATGATGAGTAACCCTGGCGAATGGGTAAGTATTGATAACGATAGTCTTAAAGTGAAGGGGTTTATTAACGGCAATGTGCATATCCTGATTGAGGAGGAAACTTGTGACAATCTCAATCTGGTACTATCCCATTTAATGCCAGGCTGCATTCCTCTCGATCGCCGATACACCACCGGCCATAACTCCGCAAGAACTGTAAAAACCAATGAATATCGGTCGCAGTTGATATCATTCTCTGCTGTTAACTCCTTAATATCATATGCCACTGACCATTTGAACGCGGGCAAACACCTGTCACCGGGGCCGCACACTTTTATCCTGCGGGACAACCAGTCTGTTAGTGAGAAAAAAGAACTGGTGAACATATGGGAGTCATTGGGTGCTGTCAGAAGATATAGAGAAGTATATGACTTTGACTTTAGCCCCGTTGAAGCATTCAAACTTCTGGCATTACATGGTTCTATACCTGACCGCTATACGCACCAGTTCTATGCAACGGTCGGAGAACTCCAGAAACGAGCAATTGATGAATGTATGGTGGCTTCAGGTATGCGTTTGCTGGAACCGAATATCGGTCTTGGTGCGCTACTGAAAGGGTTACCAGAGGGGGTGGATGTTACTGGTTTTGATATACACCCCGCAGCTGTTGCAATTACTGGCCTGCGCTGGAACGTCACCCTTAATGATTTTCTATTGGTCAAGCCTGAAAATACCGGCTTGTTTGAAAGAATTCTGATGAATCCTCCATTTAGTGACTCACGCTGGATTGCACATTTTCAACATGCGATGAGATTCCTGAAACCGGGAGGACGCTTGATAGCAATACTGCCAGGGAGCGCAAAGGAGCATCTTTTAACCCGAGAAGCTGGGCCCGGTTACGACATCAATATTCTGGGTTGCTATGACAACGCCTTTGAAGGAACCGCAGAATCCATAAAACTTTTCTCCGTTGATGCCCATGAATAGTGGGGAAAGGAAGAGCTGGTCGAGTTAATTTCGTCACCCGTAACTGAACAGAAAAAATGAGATAGAGAAAAAGCCGTCAGTTTGTCGATGTTAAATGCTATTCAAATTTTTCAACATGCGACAATTGAGCCAACTACATGAAGAGGAAACACAATGTCAGCATTTCTCATCAATAAATTATCTTTCGAAGATACCAAACAAATAATGTTGTCCTCCATGAAAACAATGGCATCTCTTCATGGTATTTTGGCAATATTCTTGCCGATAATTGCTGGTGGTGGACTCCTGACACTCATCATGAAAAATGTGACAATGGAGGGGCTTGCATTTTTTATCTTACAGCCAGTTGTACTCACCCTCTACCTTACGGCTATCTTATGCCGATATCAAAGCTCAGAGCTAAGATTGAATATCTGGGAAGAACTACGCAACTTTATCGTTGTGTTAGTTTATGCATTATTCCTGACCGTACTAATGATCGTAATATTGTGGTTAGTCAAATTTATGATTGCTTCAGCGGTTGCGGGTGAAACCAACCATGTTGAATATAAACAACCAACATTAACAAGCATTAGTCTGGCTTACTCCAACCTAATAGTGTATTTCAATATGTACGCCCTTGCCACTTTGAGCGTATTTATCGCTACGCCAATGCTCGTTTTATTCATACCAACAGTTACGCGGTGTAAAGGTTCTCTGCTGAAAAGTATACCAGTCATTTGTAAAAGTACTTTTATGAATATTGGGCCGTTGTTCGCATTTTCAGCTATCTCTGGTGTTGTTTTACTTTCGTGGTCATACTTTTCGCTCAGGTATGAATGGTTAATCCCGGCAGCAACTATACCTCTGGCCTACTTATCAATATTGAATTACCAGCTGTCTGAAGCAGCATTGCCTCGTAACCAATAAAAAGGAAACCTGTGATGAGAAAAATAATATTAAATGCGGTTGTTTGTTTATTTGCAATTAATGCATCAAGTTTCGCAATATCAGCGGAAAGCTCTCCATCTCGTGACGAACTGAATGACGTGATGAAAGTTCATGCTTCCGAGATTGCTGCTGTTATCGCATGTAAAGACTACCTCGAAAATGGCGAGGAACGTTTGACTGAAGCGAAATCAAAAGCTGGCCGTGTACTGGGTAAGATGGTAGGCAATCAAGCCAAGGGTAGCGAGTATGCTAGTCGGATTCTGGTAACTGTTAACGAAGCTAAGCCAGATGAGCAACTGAAGGCTGAATTCGACAAGGTCAACCTTGACCACTCAGTCCGCGTTGCAAAATGCGCTCAGCTAGGGAAGGTGCGAACAAGTTCCTGATATGAGATCATCATATTCATCCGGAGCGCATCCCAGAGGGACATCATGAGCCATCAACTCACCTTCGCCGATAGTGAATTCAGCACTAAGCGCCGTCAGACCCGAAAAGAGATTTTCCTCTCCCGCATGGAGCAGATTCTGCCATGGCAGAATATGACCGCTGTCATCGAGCCGTTTTATCCCAAGGCGGGCAATGGCCGACGGCCCTATCCGCTGGAGACCATGCTGCGTATTCACTGCATGCAGCATTGGTACAACCTGAGCGATGGCGCGATGGAAGATGCTCTGTACGAAATCGCCTCCATGCGTCTGTTTGCCCGGTTATCCCTGGATAGCGCCTTGCCGGACCGCACCACCATCATGAATTTCCGCCACCTGCTGGAGCAGCATCAACTGGCCCGCCAATTGTTCAAGACCATCAATCGCTGGCTGGCCGAAGCAGGCGTCATGATGACTCAAGGCACCTTGGTCGATGCCACCATCATTGAGGCACCCAGCTCGACCAAGAACAAAGAGCAGCAACGCGATCCGGAGATGCATCAGACCAAGAAAGGCAATCAGTGGCACTTTGGCATGAAGGCCCACATTGGTGTCGATGCCAAGAGTGGCCTGACCCACAGCCTAGTCACCACCGCGGCCAACGAGCATGACCTCAATCAGCTGGGTAATCTGCTTCATGGAGAGGAGCAATTTGTCTCAGCCGATGCCGGCTACCAAGGAGCGCCACAGCGCGAGGAGCTGGCCGAGGTGGATGTGGACTGGCTGATCGCCGAGCGTCCCGGCAGGGTAAAAACCTTGAAGCAGCATCCGCGCAAGAACAAAACGGCCATCAACATCGAATACATGAAAGCCAGCATCCGTGCCAGGGTGGAGCACCCGTTTCGCATCATCAAGCGGCAGTTCGGCTTCGTGAAAGCCAGATACAAGGGGCTGCTGAAAAACGATAACCAACTGGCGATGTTATTCACCCTGGCCAACCTGTTTCGGGTGGACCAAATGATACGTCAGTGGGAGAGATCTCAGTAAAAACCGGAAATAACGCCAGAAATGGTGGAAAAAATAGCCTAAATAGGCTGATTCGATGTGTTTGCGGGAAAAAAATCGGCCCAGATCCGCGAAATTTTAATCAGCGAGTCAGCTTGGGAAGAAATGACCTGCTTATTCGCACCTTCCCTAGCAGTAGACCGTACGCATCGGTCACTTCCCATCCTTTAGTAGGTATTTTTTCAATACGTTCGCCGCGCGCACCCGCGCGTAGCCATAGCAACGGCGCAATGCGAACAAAGGCCAAGTTGTGGCTAACCGACTTCTCAGCTTCGTAGGTCAGAGTGAAAAACTCGGCATTTTCCTCAAAACCGTCAGACATTGGGAACTCGTCTGTAAACCTATAATTGACCTTAATCGGTTGTTCATTCGGCGTTTTGCCTGTGATAGCAGCTTGTACACGTGGTTTGGTGATATAATCACAGATCCCCCACTTTTCCCAATCAGGATCTCCAGGCCTTAAGCCCTGTTCGCGCAATTTTTTCTGTTCGTCGGCAGCGACTTCGTTGTTAGTGACGGAGATGCACTGGCGACGACCACCACCTCCGCCGCGACCGTGGCGGCGTCCGCACCCTGTTCGTGGTGATGTTCCTGGTGACAGCCTGCGTGGCGATGCTCTTCACTTTTGCAGCAGCCTGCATGGTGCTCACTGTGGCGGCTTTCGTGGTGATGTCCTTCACCCTTGCAGCAGCCTTCGTGTTGGTGCTCTGTATGTTTACAGCAACCTTCATGATGGTTTTGCATCATCGTCTCCTGATGTTATTTAGATATATCTAATTTATATCTAAAGTTTATCGACTTGCAAGTCTATAAAATAATTTTTGTTTAATTTAATGATTATTAATGGTTTTTATGGATTGCTGATAGCTGTTTAATCTCAAGCTGACTATATCAAAAAAGTGCTTGCAATCTTTTTGATTAGCAATCATTATCATTTAAAAATAAATTTAGATATATCGTATTATCTTCACGAAGGCGAAAAAATGACAAAAAACACCTCACGCTACCCACAGCGCGTGCGTAACGAACTACGTTTTCGCGAATTAACCGTGCTGCGCGTTGAGCGTATCGGCCAGGCGTTCCAGCGGATCGTGCTGGGGGGCGAGGCGCTGGATGGCTTTGTTTCACAAGGTTTTGACGACCACACCAAACTGTTTTTCCCGCAGGCGGGCAGCGTATTTACGCCGCCGGAAGTGACCGACGAAGGCATTAACTGGGGCGAGGGCGTGCGCCCGGCGACCCGCGACTACACGCCGCTGTACGATGCCGAACGCCACGAGCTGGCTTACGATTTTTATATCCACGATGGCGGTATTGCCAGCCGCTGGGCGCTGGAAGCCAACATCGGCGATAAGCTGGTGATCGGCGGGCCGCGCGGCTCGCTGGTGGTGCCGGAAGATTACGCCTGGCAGCTTTATGTCTGTGACGAGTCGGGCATGCCGGCGCTGCGCCGTCGCCTGCTGGGATTACGTCAGCTGCCGGTGACGCCGCAGGTGACGGCCATCGTCACCGTCGCGGATGCTTCGTATAAAGATTATCTGGCGGATCTCGACGGCTTTAATATCGAATGGGTGGTAGGCCACAACCCGGCGTTCGTCGCCGAGCGGCTGGCTCAGGTCAAGGTGCCGTCAGAAGATTATTTTATCTGGCTGACCGGAGAAGGCGGCGTGGTGAAATCGCTGCTGGCGCGCTTTGAGGAGCCGAGTATCGATCAGCAACTGGTGCGTTCGCAGGCGTACTGGCATAGCAAATAATCGGCAGTGTGGTAAACCCGGATGGCGGCGCGTTGCGCCTTCTCCGGGCTACCTTTCAATGGTGTTATGTCGCCCCGGTAAGCGCAGCGCCACCGGGTGAGGCTTAGCGTTCCGCCAGCGCCTTAAACACCATCGCCACCGCGTGGGCGCCGGGGTCCATATTGCCGAGCAGGCTCTCGCTATTGAGATAGGAGGCGCGTCCGGCGCCGGCTTTGCTCGACTGGCAGGTGCGATCCGCGCCGGCCTGCGCCGCGGCGAAAGCGGCCTGCAGATTATCCGGTTCGGCCAGCAGCGCCGCCAGCGCCGGCTGTAGAGCGTCAATCATCGTCCGGTCGCCCTCATCGGCGCCGCCGTAAAATTTCATCTGCCCCAGACCGGCGTTCAGCGCTTCCGCCATGCTGGCGCCTTGCTCCAGCTTCTGCCCGGCGGCGGTGAAGAAAATCGACATCAATACGCCGCTGGAGCCGCCCATCACCACCGTCAGGCGTTCGCCAATTAGCGCGAACAGCGTGGGTAAATCATTGAGCGGCAGTTGCTGGCGTTGCAATAGAGCGGCAATCTCACGCGCGCCAGCGGCGAAAGTGGAGCCGGTATCGCCGTCGCCCACTTTGGCGTCAAGCGCGTTGAGATGGGTTTCGAGGCCGGAGAGGGTGCTGGTCACCTGCGCCACGTAATCGCCCACCTGCGGGTTGGCCGATGGCGTAAAGGCGACGCGTGCGCTGGCGAGCGCGGACGGCATGATATTAACAGCCCGCGGCTGCACCGGCTTCTGCCAACTGGCGGTTTCGACATCCGACAGCAGCGCCTTTTCAATGCTCTCTTCCAGCACGATAGTGGTCAGCGAGAAGCCTTTCATATCCAGCGCCGTTACCAGCGAAGCCGGGCCAATCAACCAGTCAACGCGCGCATGGAGTGGGGTGTTGGCCAGCTCGCGGGTCAGAATCGCCATCTCGGCCACCGACACGCCGCCGAGATTATTGAGCATCACCGCCAGGCGGCCGGTTTCAGGTAGGGCGGCGGTCAGCTTCTCTACCATAATCTGCATGATTTCCGCGCTGTTATGGGTCGCGATCGTCGAGGCTCCCGGTTCGCCGTGGATGCCCATCCCCAGCTCGGCGTGGCCGGGCTGATGGCGCGGCGCGCTTTCCGCTTCCTGCGGCAGGTGACAGCTGGCCAGCGCCACCCCGATGCTGGCGGTATGGTTGGCGGCGTATTGCGCTTCACGCAGGACGGTGGCGAGGTTGAAGCCGCGCTCGGCGAAATAACCCGCCACCTTATGCACAAGAATAGTCCCGGCGATACCGCGCGGCTGTTTGTTATCCGGCAGCGAAATATCGTCGCCGACGATCAGCATCTCTACGTTATAGCCAAGACGGCGCGCTTTCTCCGCCGCGAGGCCGAAGTTAAGCCGATCGCCGGTGTAGTTTTTAACGATCAGCAGACAGCCCGCCTCGCCGGTCACCGCCTGAATCGCGGTGAGTACCGCATCGACGCTCGGCGAGGCGAACAGATCGCCGCAGACCGCGGCGGTCAGCATGCCTTTACCAATAAAGCCGACGTGCGCCGGTTCATGGCCGGAGCCGCCGCCGGAAATCACCGCCACGTTGTTTTTATTCAGATCGCGGCGTACCACTACACGGATCGCCGGGTCGCTCTCCAGGCGGGCGAGGTTGTTCCACGGGCTGGCAATAATGGTTCCCTCGATCACGTCGTTAACGAGGCTGGCGCGCTGGTTAAAAAAGAATTGAGACATAGTGGTTCCTGATCAGTAAGCGAAAACTCACCCTCCGGAGGCGGGCCCCCGGAGTGGTAACGGTCAAAGTGGATTTAGCGACGAATAAGACGTTGCAGACGCATATCGAGCGTGATGGCTTCGCCAGGCTGAATATCATTCAGCGCTTCGCCCTGCTGGCATAGCCAGGCGATCCCCGCCGCGCGGGCGATAATCGCGCCGTGGGCCTGTTCGCTGCCGTCGCGCAGGCACAGGCCGGTGACCTTGCTGGCATCCAGTTGGAGTACAGTCGAGGGATAAATATTGTCGGCGATAATAATCGTCGGCTCACTGGCGAATGGCAGCGTCTCCTTAATACCCTGCAGATGGCGCAGCGTGCGCTGCAGAATATCGTCGACATCGATATAACGGGCCTGCAGATAGGCGTCATCCAGCTGACGATACTGCTGGCTGAGCTCCATCAGCACTTGATGCCACGCCCATTCCGCCGAGCACTGTTCGGTGAGCAGGCGATCGTTGGCGGCATCAAACAGATCTTCATCGTCGAGCAAGGTGTGATGACCGGCGAAGATCGCCGCGATATCGGCGTTAAATTTGTGTTCCGCCAGCTCGGTGAGCGCATTGAGATCGGCCAGCGTCTGGTCGATCGCCTGGCGCAGGCGCTGCTGCTCGCGGGCGATGTCGGCGGCGGCGGGGAGCGCCGGTTGGATCGGCGCCTGCGGATAAATCATCGCGGCGCCTTCAACACGCGCAGGTATGGCGGGTTCCGCTGTCGGCTGCGCCTCCGGCGACTCGCCGAAGTTATCGGCGGCCAGCGCCTGAAACGCCGCCAGCGCCGCATCGGCGTCCGGACCGCGGGCCAGCAGGCGCAGCTTATCGTGGCGGCGCACCTGTAGCAGAGCGATTTGATTCAGACTGTCCGGGGTGACGCATTTGCCGTTTTTCTCCAGCACCAGGTCGGCGTTAAAACCCGCCAGCGCGGCGACCAGCTTTGATGCCGGACGCACGTGCAGGCCGTTGTGATTGTTAATAATGACTGAAACCGATTTAGCATCGCCGTCGTCAGCAAGCGTTGGGGCGGCGGCGTCAGGCGTGTGCGAAGGTAAACCCAGCTGAACCCGCTTGGCTTCCAGGGCGTTCATGGCATCGGCGATAACTTTGTCGATCCCGGCGCCGGAGGCGGCGCTGACGGTGGCCGCCAGCGTCCCTTCGACCAGCGGCGCGGCGCACAGCCGCACCTTTGCCGCCATCGCCGGATCGAGCAGATCGAGGGCGGTTTCGGCGCTGAGCAGGGCGCTGCCGATATCCATCATCACCAGAACATGGTCGGTATCGGCGACGGATTCGATCGCCTCCATGACTTTAATCGGATCGGTGCCGATCGGGCTGTCGGGATCGTCGATCCCGGCGGCGATCGCCAGCTTACAGCCATCGTTCATTAACATCTGCCGGGCCAGTTCTCCGACACCTTCGCCCAGCCGGGCGCTATGAGAAACAATAACCAGGTTTACCATCGCGATTTCCTTACTCTTTGGCGGCGGCAGCCAGCATCTGAACCATAAACAGCACCGAGGTCGCGCCGGGATCCTGATGCCCGATGCTGCGCTCGCCGAGATAGCTGGCGCGGCCTTTACGCGCCTGCATGGTGATGGTGGCGTGGGCGGCGCGCTCGGCCACTTCGCAGGCGGCATCCAGCGCGGCAGGGATAGACAGATGTTGCTCGCTGGAATGACGCAGGGATTCCACCACCGGCAGCCAGACGTCGCACATCGTCTTATCGCCCGGCTCCGCTTTACCACGGTTGACGACGCCGTCCGCGCCTTCGCGGATCATCTGATAAAGCTCGTCGAGGGTCAGGCTCTGATGCGCCTGGGTGACCTGGGCGGCGCGGATAAAGAAGGTGCCGAACAGCGGGCCGCTGGCGCCGCCGACGTTGGAAAGCAGCGTCATCCCGGTATTCTTGAGAATAAAACCGATGTCTTTATCGGCGATCGACGGCAGCTTTTCGACCACTTTGCTGAAGCCGCGATGCATATTGAGGCCGTGGTCGGCGTCGCCGATCTCTTTATCAAGGCCGGTGAGAAAATCGCTCTGTTTGGTGAAAATGTCGCCACAGCGGTACAGCCAGTCGACGATTTGCGTTCTGTTCAGTGACATGTCGTGCTCCTTATTTTCCCCAGTTCAGCGCTGGGGTATGGACCGGGGCGTCCCATAACGCCAGTGTGTCATCATCCGCTTTCAGCAGGGTGATGGAGAAACCCGCCATATCCAGCGAGGTGCAGTAGCTGCCGATGAGGTTGCGTTCAATCACAATGCCGGACGCTTCGCAGCGCTGGGCAAGGCGGTTGTAAACGCCGTACAGTTCGGAAAGCGGGGTGGCGCCGAGGTTATTGACCAGCGCGATAACCCGATCGCCGTTTTGCAGCGCGGTTTTGCTCTGTTTCACTTCCTGCCACGCTCCCTTGACGTTATCCCACTGGCGCAGCGTGCGGCTGTATGCGCCGTTTTCCAGCAGGGTATCGACCATCTCATCGACGGTTTGGTCGAGCGAGCTGAAGCGGCGGCGGTCGATACCCGGCTCGCCATGGATGCCGACGCCGAACTCCATCTCATCATCTTTCAGGGTAAAGGAGGGCTGTCCGGCGGCCGGTACGGTGCAGGCGCCCAGCGCGATGCCAATCGAGTGACCAAGGTTATTTAAACGGCGGCCCAGTTCAGCGCAGGCTTCCAGCGAGTCGCCGCGTTCGGCGGCGGCGCCGACCAGTTTTTCAATCAGCACGGTATTGGCGACGCCGCGGCGTCCGGCGGTATAGAGGCTGTCTTTTACCGCCACGTCGTCATCCACCACGACGGTGGTAACCTTAACGCCACTTTCGTGCAGCAGCTCGGTGGCGGTCTCAAAATTCAGGATGTCGCCGGTATAGTTTTTGATAATCAGCAGGACGCCTTCGCCGCCGTCAATCTGCATCGCGCATTCGAACATTTTGTCCGGCGTCGGCGAGGTGAAAATTTCCCCCGGACAGGCGCCGGAGAGCATGCCCTGGCCGATGTAGCCGCAGTGCATCGGTTCGTGTCCGCTGCCGCCGCCGGAGAGCAGCGCCACTTTGCCGGCGACCGGTGCATCAGCGCGGGTGACATAGACCGGGTCCTGGTGCAGCGTCAGTTCAGGATGCGCCTTCGCCAGGCCGATAAGCTGTTCACTCAGTACATCTTCCACACGGTTAATCAGTTTTTTCATTGTTTATGCTCCGTAGGGTAGGGGGAGGTCGCCTGTCTATAAGGGTAGCCCGGCGATGTAGTGATTCTGGCTGAGCGGGCGCAAAATAAAATGCCGTCAAAATTGGTTCCATAACGGAACGTAGAAAAGAATTTTTGTTCCTTTATGGAACATTAATTGCCGATAAACAGGAGAAATGCGAGCCAGCGCTAATAATTTGTCCGTTTTTTTCTGCTATCAGAAATGGGGCAAGGATGATTTTTTTCGCCATTGTGCCGCATTGAGGCGATTTTCTGCGTTAAAGAGGGGAGACGATAGCGGCTTTTTTGCCAAAATGATCCGATCGCGATCGCAATCCCATCGCTTTCTCAGTCACATTGTTTCAATGTGAAACGCATTATTTTTTTATCTGTTTCAGAACAGAACAAAAAAGGGAAAAATTTTTTTCGCCGCGGCTCGCCCTACAGTGGATGCATCGCTCCGGCAGCGTGGCTGTAAGCGCCATTGATATCAGGCGCCGCGGCATGACGGCCTGGGCTCACGTGTCAACATACGCACTTATTTGAGGGTGAAAGGAATGCTAAAAGTTATTCAATCTCCAGCCAAATATCTCCAGGGACCTGATGCCGCCATGCTGTTTGGCGAATACGCTAAAAACCTGGCCGACAGCTTTTTTGTTATCGCCGATGACTTCGTGATGAAGTTGGCGGGCGACAAAGTATTGAACGGCCTGCATAGCCACAATATTAGCTGCCATGCGGAACGGTTTAACGGCGAGTGCAGCCATGCGGAAATCAACCGCCTGATCGCCATTCTTAAGCAGCACGGCTGCCGCGGCGTGGTGGGTATCGGCGGCGGGAAAACCCTCGATACAGCGAAGGCGATCGGCTATTACCAGAAGCTGCCGGTGGTGGTGATCCCGACAATTGCCTCAACCGATGCGCCGACCAGCGCGCTGTCGGTTATCTACACCGAGGCGGGCGAGTTTGAAGAGTATCTGATCTACCCGAAAAACCCGGATATGGTGGTGATGGACACGGCGATTATCGCCAAAGCGCCGGTACGCTTGCTGGTGGCCGGGATGGGCGATGCGCTCTCCACCTGGTTTGAAGCCAAGGCCTGCTTCGATGCGCGAGCCACCAGCATGGCGGGCGGGCAGTCCACGGCGGCGGCCTTGAGCCTGGCGCGCCTGTGCTATGATACGCTGCTGGCGGAAGGCGAAAAAGCACGCCTGGCGGCTCAGGCTGGAGTGGTGACCGATGCGCTGGAGCGTATTGTCGAAGCCAACACCTATCTGAGCGGTATCGGTTTTGAGAGCAGCGGCCTGGCCGGCGCGCACGCGATTCACAACGGTTTCACCATCCTTGAAGAGTGCCACCATCTGTATCACGGCGAAAAAGTCGCTTTCGGCACCCTGGCGCAGCTGGTACTGCAAAATAGCCCGCTGGAAGAGATCGAAACCGTGATGGGCTTCTGTGAAAAAGTCGGCCTGCCGATCACCCTTGCCCAGATGGGCGTGAAAGAGGGTATCGAAAGCAAAATCCACGCGGTGGCGAAAGCCACCTGCGCGGAAGGCGAAACCATCCACAATATGCCGTTCCCGGTCACCGCGGATAGCGTCTACGCCGCCATCCTTACCGCGGACCTGCTTGGGCAGCAGTGGCTGGCGCGTTAAGTCTTTCACAAGGTTCTATGCCGCGGCGCATTGCGGCATCAACTCCTCCCTCCGGCAGCCGCTGCCGGAGGGTTTTGTCGTTTTAACTGTGTTAACTCCAGCGGAAAAGGGATATGACAGCTCAGACTCAGGGTGCGGAAAATGAAGTTTCAGCCGTTATCAGCCAGTCGTGGCATCGCTGCAGCAAATTTATGCAGCGTGAAACCTGGCAGGCGCCGCATCAGGCGCAGGGGCTGACCTTTGAATCGATCTGCCGTCGCAAATAAACCCAACGTGCGCGGGTTCGTGTCCTGAACCGCCGCCGGAGATCACCGCCACGTTATTTTTGTTAAGGTCGCGGCGAACCACGATGCGAATGGCCGGATCGCTCTCCAGACGCGCCAGGTTATTCCACGGGCTGGTGATAATTGTACCGTCGATCACGTCGCTAACGAGATGGGGGCGTTGATTAAAAAAGAATTGAGACATAACGGCTCCTCGAGGTTGAGTGTAAGACAAACCCCCGAATGCATGTTCATGGTGCGGAGGCGATAGAGAGATTCTGGCGAAGTCAGCATGGAAAAAAACAACACGAAAATGAGTTTCATTACGAAACGTGATTGCTGTTTTTTGTTCCGAAATGAAACTTAATTAGGCGAGAAATCATCACAATGCGAACTCGCTCGACTTTTTCCTCCTGCGATCAGAGCAGGCCACACGGCGCAGTCAGTCTTTTTTGCGGGGCTTTACCCAGGATGGCGCGTAATTGGGGAAATTTATCATCGTGTTTGTCGGTAATTTCGCGGTAACGGAACGGATCGAGATCGCAAATCTCATTATTTTTGTGGTTAAGCGTTCCAATATGAAACGCATGTCATTTTTATCTGTTCCATATCAGAACAAAATGACGAAAGATTTTTTTGTACACGCCTCGCCATACAGTTATTACATCGCTCCGGTACGTCCGCTTTCGCCGTCAACATCAGGCTAAACGGGTTAACGCCAGGGCTCACCATGTAAAAACATGTACTTATTTGAGGATGAAAGGAATGCTAAAAGTTATTCAATCTCCAGCCAAATATCTCCAGGGTCCTGACGCTTCTACCTTATTTGGTCAATACGCTAAAAATCTGGCGGACAGCTTTTTCGTGATTGCGGACGACTTCGTCATGAAGCTGGCGGGAGAAAAGGTACTCAATGGCCTGCACAGCCATGACATTAGCTGCCACGCGGAACGCTTCAACGGTGAATGCAGCCATGTTGAAATTAATCGCCTGATTGCCATTCTGAAAAAACACGGTTGCCGCGGCGTGGTTGGGATTGGCGGTGGGAAAACGTTAGATACCGCCAAAGCAATTGGTTATTACCAGAAGCTGCCGGTAGTGGTGATCCCGACCATCGCCTCAACCGATGCGCCAACCAGCGCGCTGTCCGTTATCTATACCGAAGCGGGTGAGTTTGAAGAGTATCTGATCTACCCGAAAAACCCGGATATGGTGGTGATGGATACCGCAATTATTGCCAAAGCGCCGGTACGTCTGCTGGTGGCCGGGATGGGCGATGCGCTCTCGACCTGGTTTGAAGCGAAAGCCTGTTATGACGCTCGGGCGACCAGCATGGCGGGCGGGCAGTCCACCGTGGCGGCGCTGAGCCTGGCGCGCCTGTGCTATGATACCCTGCTGGCGGAAGGCGAAAAGGCACGCTTAGCCGCCCAGGCTGGCGTGGTGACCGATGCGCTGGAACGTATTGTCGAAGCCAACACCTACCTCAGCGGTATCGGCTTTGAAAGCAGCGGCCTTGCGGGGGCACATGCCATCCATAACGGCTTTACGATTCTGGAAGAGTGCCACCATCTGTACCACGGTGAAAAAGTCGCCTTTGGTACGCTGGCGCAGCTGGTGCTGCAGAACAGCCCGATGGAAGAGATCGAAACCGTGCTGAATTTCTGTCAGAAAGTGGGCCTGCCGGTAACGTTAGCGGAAATGGGTGTGAAAGACGACATTGACGGCAAGATTATGGCCGTGGCTAAAGCCACCTGCGCAGAAGGTGAAACTATTCACAATATGCCGTTCCCGGTGACGCCTGAAAGCGTACATGCCGCTATTTTGACGGCAGACCTGCTGGGACAGCAGTGGCTGGCGCGTTAATCGGGCACAGGTAAATTTACCCAGCATCTTCTCCCCCTCTGACAGTCTCTGCCGGAGGGGTTGTCTATGGCAAAACAGCGGAAAGGGATATGACGGCGCACACGCATAGCATCGGGCAGGAAGTCTCTTCGGTTCTCGCCCAGTCCTGGCATCGTTGCAGCAAGTTTATGCAGCGGGAAACCTGGCAGGCGCCGCATCAGGCGCAAGGGCTGACCTTTGAGTCGATTTGTCGTCGCAAGACGGCGCTGCTGACGATTGCGCAGGCCGCGCTGGAAGATGCCTGGGAGTTTATGGACGGTCGTCCGTGCGCACTGCTGATTCTGGATGAATCAGCCTGTATTCTCAGCCGTTGCGGCGATCCGCAGACGATAGAACAGCTGGCGGAGCTTGGATTTCGCGACGGCAGCTATTGCGCGGAAAGCATTATCGGCAGTTGTGCGCTGTCGCTGGCGACGATGCCGGGGCAGCCGACAAAAACCTCTGGCGCTCAGCACTTTAAACAGGCGTTGCATCCGTGGTCGTTCTGCTCGACGCCGGTGTTCGATAACCATGGGCATCTGTTTGGCTCCATCTCATTGTGCTGTCTGGTAGAACATGAGTCCGTTTCTGATTTATCCCTGACGCTGGCGATTGCCAGAGAAGTCGGCAATTCATTGCTGACCGACAGCCTGCTGGCAGAATCCAACCGCCATCTGAACCAGATGTACGGGCTGCTGGAGAGCATGGATGATGGCGTGATGGCCTGGAATGAGCAGGGGGTGTTGCAGTTCCTCAATGCGCGCGCGGCGCTGCTTTTGCATCTCGACGCGCAGGCCAGCCAGGGCAAAAACATTCACGACCTGCTCAATATGCCCATGCTGCTGCGTCGGGCAATTAAACATGCCCGCGGTCTGAATCACGTCGAAGTCACTTTTGAAAGCCAGCACCAGTTTGTTGATGCTGTTATCACCCTGAAGCCGATTGTTGAGGAGCAGGGCAACAGCTTTATCCTGCTGCTGCACCCGGTGGAGCAAATGCGTCAGCTGATGACCAGCCAGCTTGGTAAGGTGAGCCACACCTTTGAGCAGATGTCGACGGACGATCCGGAAACCCGACGCTTGATCCATTTTGGTCGCCAGGCGGCAAGGGGGAGTTTCCCGATCCTGCTGTGTGGGGAAGAGGGCGTAGGGAAAGAGCTGCTGAGCCAGGCCATTCACAATGAAAGCGAACGCGCCAGCGGACCGTATATTGCCGTGAACTGTCAGCTGTATGCCAACAGCGTGCTGGGGCAGGATTTTATGGGCAGTGCGCCTACCGATGATGAAAATGGTCGGTTGAGCCGCCTTGAGCTGGCGAACGGCGGCACGCTGTTTCTGGAGAAAATTGAATATCTGGCACCGGAGCTGCAATCCGCGCTGTTACAGGTGATTAAGCAGGGAGTATTAACCCGTCTTGATGCCCGTCGGCTGATTCCGGTGGATGTGAAAGTGATCGCCACCACTACGGTTGATCTCGCTAATCTGGTGGAGCAAAACCGCTTTAGCCGCCAACTGTATTACGCGCTGCACTCTTTTGAGATTGTTATCCCGCCGCTACGGGCGCGGCGTAACAGTATTCCCTCGCTGATTTATACGCGACTGAATAGCCTGAAAAAACGCTTCTCATCCAGCCTGAAGATCGACGACGACGCGCTGGCACAACTGGTGGCTTATTCGTGGCCGGGCAATGATTTCGAGCTGAACAGCATTATCGAAAACATCGCTATCAGTAGCGATAACGGGCATATCCGGCTGAGTAATTTACCTGATTATCTGTTTGCCGAGCGTCCCGGTCTGGAGACCGCGTCTTCCCTGCTGCCAGCCAGCCTGACGTTTACCGCTATCGAAAAAGAGGCGATTATCCATGCCGCCCGTGTCACCAGTGGGCGAGTACAGGAGATGTCGCAACTGCTGAATATTGGTCGCACCACCTTGTGGCGTAAGATGAAGCAGTACGACATCGACGCCAGCCAGTTTAAGCGCAAACATCTGGAGTAGTTTCTTCGATTCTGGCCATGGAGAACAGCGCATCCGACAGCCGGTTGATATAACGCCTGGGTTCATCGCGTAACGTCAGCTTTTTGTCCATCGCGATGAGGATCCGCTCCAGCCGCCGTGCCAGGGTGCGCGCCACGTGTAGTTGTGCCGATGCCAGATTTTTCCCCGGAATGACAAATTCTTTCAGGGGGCCGCTCTGCGCCATATTGCGATCAATAAGTTGCTCCAGCGCCTGAATATCCTCGGCGTTAATCGTCTGCGTTAAGCGGGCGAGACCTTTCTCATCGCTGGCGAGTTCCGCCCCCAGCACAAACAGCATCTTCTGGATGGCATGCAGATCCTGGCGTAATTCTGCCTGGCGCGAGCTGGCATAGCAGACGCCAAGCTGGGAAATCAGTTCATCCACCGTACCATAGGCGTTAACGCGGATGTCGTCTTTGTCGATACGGCTGCCGCCAAATAGCGCGGTCGTGCCTTTATCACCGGTTCGGGTATAGATGCGATACATTTATTTTATCTCGCTGAAGGGAAGCACTTTGACCAGTTGGCCCGCATTGGCGCCGAGCGTGCGGATGCTGGCTATCCCAGCGGCGATATGCCCGCAGACCAGCGCCCGATCCTCGGGTAGCTGGGCGTGGGTTAGGGCAATATCACCACTGGCGCTGAGGCCGAGACCCACGCGTAGCGTTGAGCTTTTAGCCGCCAGCTTGCTGAGGGCCAGCGCGCAGTCATGCTCGTCGCAACAGATTGTCCGGCAAGGGACGCCTTGCTCTTCCAGCCCCCAGCATAGTTCATCAAGCACGCGCGTATCCTGCCAGCGTGAGTGATAAAACAGATGTACGCCCGGTGATGAAAGTGACATTGCGCCCCCTTATTGATCAGAATGCCTGACGGAAGATCCCGGCAATTTCTTTCTCGTTACCTTTACGCGGGTTGGAGAAGGCATTGCCGTCTTTCAGCGCCATTTCCGCCATATACGGGAAATCGGCTTCTTTGACGCCCAGCTCGCGCAGATGCTGCGGAATACCGATATCGGCTGACAGGCGAGCGATGGCGCGAATCGCCAGCTCGGCAGCATCCATGGTGGACAGACCGTCAGTGTTCTCACCCATAAACTCCGCGATGTCGGCAAATTTCTCCGGATTAGCGATCAGGTTATAGCGCGCCACGTGCGGCAGCAGGACGGCATTTGCTACGCCGTGCGGCATGTCGTACAGACCGCCAAGCTGATGCGCCATCGCGTGAACGTAGCCAAGGTTGGCGTTGTTGAAGGCCATACCCGCCAGCAAAGAGGCATAGGCCATATTCTCGCGAGCTTTCAGGTTGCTGCCCAGTGCTACGGCCTGGCGTAAGTTGCGGGCGATCAGACGAATTGCCTGGATAGCGGCGGCGTCGGTAACCGGGTTGGCATCTTTTGAAATATAGGCCTCAACGGCGTGGGTCAGGGCGTCCATTCCTGTTGCCGCAGTCAGTGGCGCAGGTTTGCCGAGCATCAGCAGTGGGTCATTAATGGAAACCGACGGCAGGTTGCGCCAACTGACAATCACAAACTTCACTTTGGTTTTGGTATTGGTCAGCACGCAGTGACGGGTGACTTCGCTGGCGGTACCGGCGGTGGTATTCACCGCGACGATCGGCGGCAGCGGATTGGTCAGGGTTTCAATCCCGGCATAGCTATAGAGATCGCCTTCGTGCGTCGCCGCGATACCGATGCCTTTACCGCAGTCATGCGGGCTACCACCGCCGACGGTAACGATGATATCGCATTGCTCTTTACGAAAAACGTCCAGGCCGTCGCGCACGTTGGTGTCTTTAGGGTTTGGCTCGACGCCGTCAAACACCACCACGTCAATACCGGCTTCACGCAGATGTTCGAGGGTTTTATCAACCGCGCCGTCCTTAATGGCTCGCAGACCTTTATCAGTCACCAGCAGCGCTTTTTTACCGCCCAACAGTTTGCAGCGTTCGCCCACGACGGAAATAGCATTCGGGCCAAAAAAGTTCACATTTGGCACCAGGTAATCAAACATACGATAGCTCATAATTTACCTTCTTAGATTTAAATTATAATTCAGAGAAACAATTCAGTGCGGTTTGCGCTAATAACATGTCTTGTTCGACAGTACCGCCACTTACGCCGACAGCACCGATTAATTTATCGTTTAACATGACAGGTAAGCCGCCACCAAAAATAACGATCCGCTGTTGATTCGTTAGCTGTAAACCATATAGTGACGCACCCGGTTGTACCGCGTCGGTAATTTCATGGGTCCCCTGCCGCAGACAGCAGGCGGTATACGCTTTATTAAGAGAAATATCACAGCTGGTGACGAACGCGTCGTCCATGCGTTGCATCAGCAGCGTGTTGCCGCCGCGATCCACCACGGAAAAGACCACCGGCACGTTGATCTCAAGCGCTTTAGCCTCGACGGCCTGCGCCATTTTTTTCGCCGCCGCCAGCGTAATGGTGGCGATTGGTTGGCTCTTATTCACAGTCTCTCCTGAAAATGTTGTAGGGCTGATGTCACGAAAATATCGCGATACAGCTATTTTTTATCATTGGGTTTGGCTTTATTTTCTCGCCGCGCGTTATTAAGTCAATAGGGTGAAAATTTAAAAAGTATTAATTTAATTTTGTGTATTAGTGTTTATTGATAATGATCATTTAACTTCGTCACAATTCGCTACGAATATTCCTGAGAACCGTTTCAATATGGAACGATGAATTTTTATTACGTGCCAAATTGGAACGAAATTAATTTTATTTTTTTATTGCTGTGCTCATTTAGAGTTCGGCCATTGCTGATGAAAGGCGAATGCCGGGAGGTGTGTCCCCGGCAATACGGCCCGGCGTCCCTATTTTTTATCTTTTGAGTCCATAAACTATGAGAAGATCAAAACGATTCGAAGTGCTTGCGAAGCGCCCTGTAAATCAGGATGGGCTGATTGGCGAATGGCCTGAAGAGGGACTGATCGCCATGGAAAGCCCCTACGATCCGGCTTCGTCGGTGAAGGTAGAGAATGGTCGTATTGTTGAGCTGGACGGCAAGAGCCGCGCCGAGTTCGACATGATTGACCGTTTTATTGCCGACTACGCGATTAACGTGGCTGAAACTGAACGGGCAATGCGGCTCGACGCGCTGGAGATCGCCAGAATGCTGGTGGATATCCACGTCAGCCGGGAAGAGATTGTTGCTATTACCACCGCTATCACCCCGGCGAAAGCGGTGGAGGTGATGGCGCAAATGAACGTGGTGGAAATGATGATGGCGCTGCAAAAAATGCGCGCCAGACGCACGCCGTCCAACCAGTGCCATGTCACCAACCTGAAAGACAACCCGGTACAGATTGCCGCCGATGCGGCTGAAGCGGGGATCCGTGGTTTTTCAGAACAGGAAACGACGGTCGGGATCGCCCGCTATGCGCCGTTTAACGCCCTGGCGCTGCTGGTCGGTTCCCAGTGCGGTCGCCCCGGCGTGCTGACGCAATGTTCCGTTGAGGAGGCGACTGAGCTGGAGCTGGGGATGCGCGGGTTAACCAGCTACGCCGAAACCGTGTCGGTATACGGTACAGAGTCTGTGTTTACCGACGGCGATGATACGCCGTGGTCCAAAGCGTTTCTCGCCTCGGCCTATGCGTCTCGCGGACTGAAAATGCGTTACACCTCTGGCACCGGTTCGGAAGCGCTGATGGGCTATTCCGAGAGTAAATCGATGCTCTATCTGGAGTCGCGCTGCATCTTTATCACCAAAGGCGCGGGCGTACAGGGGCTGCAAAACGGTGCGGTCAGCTGTATTGGCATGACCGGCGCGGTGCCGTCGGGGATCCGCGCGGTGCTGGCGGAAAACCTGATTGCCTCAATGCTCGACCTTGAAGTGGCCTCCGCCAATGACCAGACCTTTTCCCACTCTGATATTCGCCGTACCGCCCGTACCCTGATGCAAATGCTTCCCGGCACCGACTTTATCTTCTCCGGCTATAGCGCCGTACCGAACTACGACAACATGTTTGCCGGGTCGAACTTCGACGCGGAAGACTTCGATGATTACAACATTCTGCAACGCGATCTGATGGTTGATGGTGGTCTGCGTCCTGTAACCGAAGAAGAAACCATCGCCATCCGCAACAAGGCGGCACGCGCCATTCAGGCAGTGTTCCGCGAACTGGGCCTGCCGCTGATTAGCGATGAAGAAGTCGAAGCTGCTACTTATGCTCACGGCAGCAAAGATATGCCCGCGCGCAATGTGGTGGAAGATCTGGCCGCCGTGGAAGAGATGATGAAGCGCAATATCACCGGGCTGGATATCGTCGGCGCACTAAGCCGTAGCGGTTTCGAAGATATCGCCAGTAACATCCTCAATATGCTGAGACAGCGTGTTACCGGTGATTACCTGCAAACGTCGGCTATTCTGGATCGCCAGTTCGACGTCGTCAGCGCCGTCAACGACATCAATGATTATCAGGGACCTGGTACCGGCTATCGCATCAGTGCCGAACGCTGGGCGGAAATTAAAAATATTGCGGGCGTGGTTCAGCCCGGCTCGATCGAATAAGGCGGTACACAGTGGAATGCACAACTGAACGTAAGCCGGTTTTCATCTTACAGGTGAGCGAAGGCGAGGCGGCTAAAGCGGACGAACGCGTGGATGAAGTCGTGATAGGCGTCGGCCCGGCCTTTGATAAGTATCAGCATAAAACCTTGATTGATATGCCGCACAACGCGATTTTGAAAGAGCTGGTTGCTGGCATCGAAGAAGAGGGGCTGCATGCGCGAGTAGTGAGGATCCTGCGCACCTCAGATGTTTCTTTTATGGCATGGGATGCGGCAAATCTCAGCGGCTCAGGCATTGGGATTGGTATCCAGTCGAAAGGAACCACGGTGATTCATCAGCGCGATCTGCTGCCGCTAAGTAACCTGGAACTGTTTTCTCAGGCTCCGCTGCTGACGCTGGAAACCTATCGTCAGATTGGTAAAAACGCCGCACGCTATGCACGCAAAGAGTCGCCTTCGCCGGTGCCAGTGGTCAATGACCAGATGGTGCGCCCTAAATTTATGGCCAAGGCCGCGCTGTTTCACATCAAAGAAACCAAACACGTGGTGCAGGATGCTGCGCCTGTCACGTTGCATATTGCACTGGTAAGGGAATGACCATGAACGACAACATCATGACCGCGCAGGATTACCCATTAGCCACCCGCTGCCCGGAGAAAATCCGGACGCCTGGCGGCAAGCCGCTAACCGACATTACCCTTGAGAATGTGCTGGCGGGCCGCGTAGGGCCGCAGGATGTGCGTATTTCTCAGCAAACGCTGGAGTACCAGGCGCAGATTGCCGAGCAGATGCAGCGTCATGCCGTGGCGCGCAATTTTCGTCGTGCGGCAGAACTGATTGCGATCCCGGATGCCCGCATTCTGGAGATCTACAACGCACTGAGGCCGTTTCGTTCTTCGTTCGCCGAGTTGCAGGCCATTGCCGATGAACTGGAACACACCTGGCACGCCACGGTGAACGCCGGGTTTGTCCGCGAGTCGGCAGAGGTATACCAGCAGAGAAATAAGCTGCGTAAAGGCAGTCAGTGACGGAGGCAGCATGCCGTTAATTGCAGGGATCGATATCGGCAACGCCACCACTGAAGTGGCGTTGGCGCAGGATGGCCGGTTTATCGGCAGCGGGATTGTCGCCACGACCGGGATGAAAGGCACGCGGGAGAATATCGCCGGGGTGGTCGCGTCCCTGCAGCAGGCGCTGGATAAAACGCCGTGGTCGCTGCAGGACGTGGCAAAAATCTGCATCAACGAGGCCGCACCGGTGATTGGCGATGTGGCGATGGAAACCATCACTGAAACCATCATTACCGAATCAACGATGATTGGTCATAACCCGCAAACGCCCGGCGGCGTTGGCGTGGGCATGGGAACCACCATCGCCGTGGAGAAGTTGGCGGCGTTGAGCGAGGATCGATTTGCCCAGGGCTGGATACCGTTGGTGGGTGAGGAGATGGATTTCCTTGAGGCGGTTTGGTTTATCAATGAAGCGCTGGATCGCGGCGTCAACGTGGTGGCGGCCATCCTGAAAAAAGATGATGGCGTGCTGGTGAATAATCGCCTGCATCGGCCAATACCGGTGGTTGATGAAGTCACTCTACTGGAGAAGGTGCCGGAAGGCGTGCTGGCGGCGGTGGAAGTGGCGGCCCCGGGACAGGTGGTGCGGGTGCTGTCGAATCCTTACGGTATCGCAACCTTCTTTGCCCTGACCCCTGAGGAAACACAAACTATTGTCCCCATCGCCAGAGCGCTGATTGGCAACCGTTCCGCTGTGGTGCTGAAAACCCCGCAGGGAGATGTGCGATCAAGAGTGATCCCGGCGGGTAAGATCTTTATCCGTGGTGAAAAGCGTGGCGGTGAAGCCGACGTAGCGCAAGGCGCGCAGGCCATTATGCAGGCGATGAGCGCCTGCGCGCCCGTGTGTGATATTCGTGGTGAAGCAGGCACGCACGCAGGCGGCATGCTGGAGCGGGTGCGAAAGGTAATGGCGTCCCTGACCGGCCATGAGATGAGCGCGATATACATCCAGGATCTGCTGGCGGTGGATACGTTTATTCCGCGCAAGGTGCAGGGCGGGATGGCCGGCGAGTGCGCCATGGAAAATGCCGTCGGGATGGCGGCGATGGTGAAAGCGGACCGTCTGCAAATGCAGGTTATCGCCCGCGAACTGAGCGCCCGACTGCAGACCGAGGTGGTGGTGGGCGGCGTGGAGGCCAACATGGCCATCGCCGGGGCGTTAACCACTCCCGGCTGTGCGGCGCCGCTGGCGATCCTCGATCTCGGCGCCGGCTCGACGGATGCGGCGATCGTCAACGCGGAGGGGCAGATAACGGCGGTCCATCTCGCCGGGGCGGGGAATATGGTCAGCCTGTTGATTAAAACCGAGCTGGGCCTCGAGGATCTTTCGCTGGCGGAAGCGATAAAAAAATACCCGCTGGCCAAAGTGGAAAGCCTGTTCAGTATTCGTCACGAGAATGGCGCGGTGGAGTTCTTTCGGGAAGCCCTCAGCCCGGCGGTGTTCGCCAAAGTGGTGTACATCAAGGAGGGCGAACTGGTGCCGATCGATAACGCCAGCCCGCTGGAAAAAATTCGTCTCGTGCGCCGGCAGGCGAAAGAGAAAGTGTTTGTCACCAACTGCCTGCGCGCGCTGCGCCAGGTCTCACCCGGCGGTTCCATTCGCGATATCGCCTTTGTGGTGCTGGTGGGCGGCTCATCGCTGGACTTTGAGATCCCGCAGCTTATCACGGAAGCCTTGTCGCACTATGGCGTAGTCGCCGGGCAGGGCAATATTCGGGGAACAGAAGGGCCGCGCAATGCGGTCGCCACCGGGCTGCTACTGGCCGGTCAGGCGAATTAAACGGGCGCTCGCGCCAGCCTCTCTCTTTAACGTGCTATTTCAGGATGCCGATAATGAACCAGACTTCTACCTTAACCGGGCAGTGCGTGGCCGAGTTTCTTGGCACCGGATTGCTCATTTTCTTCGGCGCGGGCTGCGTCGCTGCGCTGCGGGTCGCCGGGGCCAGCTTTGGTCAGTGGGAGATCAGTATTATCTGGGGCCTTGGCGTCGCCATGGCCATCTACCTGACGGCCGGTGTCTCCGGCGCGCACCTTAATCCGGCGGTGACCATTGCCCTGTGGCTGTTCGCCTGTTTTGAACGCCGCAAGGTGCTGCCGTTTATTGTTGCCCAGACGGCCGGGGCCTTCTGCGCCGCCGCGCTGGTGTATGGGCTCTATCGCCAGCTGTTTCTCGATCTTGAACAGAGTCAGCATATCGTGCGCGGCACTGCCGCCAGCCTTAACCTGGCCGGGGTCTTTTCCACGTACCCGCATCCACATATCACTTTTATACAAGCGTTTGCCGTTGAGACCACCATCACGGCAATCCTGATGGCGATGATCATGGCCCTGACCGACGACGGCAACGGAATTCCGCGCGGGCCGCTGGCGCCGTTGCTGATTGGCTTGCTGATCGCCGTGATCGGCGCGTCGATGGGGCCGCTAACCGGCTTTGCGCTGAATCCGGCGCGCGACTTCGGCCCAAAACTGTTTACCAGTCTGGCCGGGTGGGGCTCGATCGCCTTTACCGGTGTGCTGGCGATCCCTTACTTTCTGGTGCCGCTGCTGGCGCCGGTGGTGGGGGCGATTATCGGGGCGTTTTTGTATCGCAAGCTTATCGGCCGCTTTCTGCCGTGCGAATGCGGTATCGATGAGTAAAGCGGGACCCGCCGCAGCGCGGCGGGTTTCCCCGGCCTGATGCCGGGGGGGTTATTTTTTGATGACCGCGCTGAGATCGCCAAGTTTAGCGGCGGGGTTCTTGTGGCACTCCTGCAGCATTTTCGGTACCGAAACGGTCTCGACTTCATGCCAGTCAACATAGTCGCCGCCGCTAAAGTCGGTGTTGCGATTCACTACCCAGAAGGCCACCGGGGTCATGCTTTTTGGGTTCATATCCATAAATTCCTGACAGGTCATATTCTGCGGCGTGGTTTCCTCAACCGCGAACGCCGGGCTGGTCATCAGACAGAATGTGGTAGCCGCCACGGTCAATACGAGTGCTTTAGGGAAGGTGCGAACAAGTCCCTGATATGAGATCATGTTTGTCATCTGGAGCCATGGAACAGGGTTCATTATGAGGCGATTGATTGAGCCAGAACTGGCAGAAAAGGCCGTACTGAAAATGGATGCCAATGGCTTTGAAGAATGCCTGTCTTTGTGCCAAAAGCTGCGTTCCGCATATGAACGTAGGGATGTTTATCTGGCGCACCAGCTAAACCTCACTCTGCGGCTGAAGCTTTACATATACGCCGGTCTGCCTGAGTTTTTCAAAATTGTAACCCAACTGTGGATTAACCTGTGGCCAACTCTGAGTTACACGTTCGAATCTGACTCGGAGGATAAATGGCCAATATTTTTCTCGTCGCTTGAACTCGCTCTTTCAAACAGGGATGCAGGGGCAGCAGCAGATGCCATTAGAGAGTCACTGGATAAGGGGTTGCGGATCTATCTCAGCTTGTTAACCGAGCAAGGTGAGTAAACCGGCTACTAGTAGCCGGTTCGGATTCAACGTTTGAGGGTTTGCATCATCAGGGAGGGTTTAGGAATTGGTTCTTTCTGCTCAGCAGGCTTATCCGAATCAATGATGGTTGTTGCTCGGATACCTGTGGCCTGGGTTTCCACTGGTGAAGAATTCCGTTCAACGGCAATGCCCAGCGTTTGCGACAGAATGTTGCTCAGCGTTTCGGCATTAAACGATGTCGTGGTTTGTGCGGCCAGCAAATTTATTAACCGAGGGTCGAGCTCATGCAAGGCAGACGCAATTACCAGTGCCTTACGGTAAAATTCCCCCCGGGATCGGCGGGGTAAGCGCTCCATAATATCAAGAGCTTTACCGTCTTCTGGATTATTGCCGGGGCGGAGCCAGACGAGTAAACGTTTATCTTCTTCCATCACATAACCTCGTTTAGACGCTTGCCATTGCTTTGACGAGCGCGAGCTGCGCGTCAGGCGCTTTGATGACATCCAGCTTAGGGAATAGTTCGACAATATGAGAATGGATGAGCTCAGCACCGCCCCCGGCCAGTATGATTTTGTGGACGCTGTTCTGACGACGTATATCAGCTGCAACAGCTTCGGCCAGATTTTTCGACTCAGAATCGATAACGTCAATGATGGCATCAATTTTAGAGTGATCATTGACCGCAGAAGCAATCAACGCTCTATCATGACGGTTTTTAATGATGATATCCGCAATGGCATAACTACTTGGAGACTGGGCATCCTGGAGCGCAGCCATAACAGCTTTTGTCACTCGTGAAACGCCAACATCGCTGTTGCCAAAGATATCAGATATGCCCTCCATTGCCCCCTGAATGATGGCCAGGTCTAGGGTTGTTCCCCCCAGATCGACAACCAGGGTTCGTGTAAGCTGCGTGGTTGTTTTAGGATCAATCAGATATTCAGCCGCAGGTACTGATTCAGGCATTACGTTAACTTTTACAACATGAAAAGTTTCGCCATTATTCAGGGTTATTGGGCCCATAACGTTGGCCTTTTTCTTTTCAATATTAGCTTCGTTCAACTGCGCATCGCTCGTGAAGAACATGGCCACCGGCAGTGTCACTGTAAGTTCAACATCCTGTGGCTCAAGACCGGAAGTCAAAAGGGCATGATGAATTGCTACGCGACTTACAGCGTCGAACTGGAAAGAGGTATGCGTTGTTGTAATTGCAGATGTTGAACCAATGTCGTGAGTAAATTTCCGCCCATCAATGAGATAGTTGTAGATAGTTTTACCACCAAATGCGAGTGGAGTAGCCCAGCCTTCGCGGAAGGCGTTCTGCGAAACATGAGTTTTGATTTCACCATTCTCAATCCAGGCAAGTTTTACGTTCGTTGAGCCGTCATCACAAGCGATGTTCATCATGGTATATACCTCATTAAAATGTTCAAAAGTATCAAAAATCTCTGCCATTTTAGATAGTAAGCCATCCTGAAGCAAGGAATGCGCACCTGTAGCGCACGTTTAATGTCCACAAAATGACTATGAAAAGTGAATTACGAGTGAGTAAAACAGGAACGATTCTATCGGATTGAAATCTGGCGGGGTAAACGAGAAAGAGGGATGTATACGTACATGCAGAGGTCGGTAGCCCTGGAACACCAACGGAAAAAGTAACAAACCACCCGAAAAATGAACCAGTGCCACCAGACTAAATTGTGACAATCGATAGCCAATACTGCAAGAGAACCTAAGAATAAAAGGTATCGCTATATGACAGCTCAGTCGGTAAAATCGAGGAAACCATGTCGGATCACCATTGTAGTTTCTGGTTAGTTCAATAATGAGGTATCCCCAATGACATCCATTCTGCTTACTTCTGATTCTGTTGATGGGTACACTTTTTGTATTTCTACTGATGGTAATGGATGTAAGCTGTCAGTCAGGCCAGAATACCGGCGCAATGGCACACAAACTTATGATGGCTGGTTTCCCAGATACTACTCAAAGCCTCAGTATGCTAAAGCAGCGTTAACAAGGTTCCTTGGAGAATCTGTTAACTGGTCACCACGGACGGGGCTCAGTTAGTCACAGGATACGTAACAGCCTGAGTCCGAGGATACCAACAAGTCAAGAGAACCCCCTGATAAACCCTTAACAATCAACACCTTACCTTGGTGCGCTTAATGAACCTTATGTTGAATTATGGTTAAGTAGTCGATTTTATGGTTGGAAGTGCCTGTTTGCAGTAAAATGCAGTTCATTACCTTTAACCACTGGAACTAGACATGGCTAATGAAGATCTCCCCTCTGGGTGCAAACGCTGTAAAGGATGCAATCAGGTTAAACCCTTCGAAGAATTCGGTAAGGAACTTAAGGGTAAGTTTGGCCTTAAAAGTAAATGCAAGTTGTGCATTAGCGATAAAAACAGAAATTATGCTGCCGGTTCCGGTGCAGGTGTAAAACTCCAAAACAATAAAAAATACCAGACCGAGCATAAGAGTGAACTGGCAGAAAAGATGAGAGTAAGACGGGCAAAGAAAAAATTTGGAGATAACTATGAAGCATATCTAGCATCTTTAGAAAGGATTAAAAACCTCTGATAATTACATAACAACCTTAGCCAATAAGACACAAAGATTATGTATTGTTGCTTTTATTTCAAAGCATCAACTTTATTGAAAAGTTACGCTATACACTGTGCAATTTATTATGCTGATTTAATTTGGTGATTATATGAGTTGTCATGACAGAGACATCAATAAGATCCTTCAATCATTCACTCACTTAATGGTTGAAGCAAAAAAAAGCATCTTTCATTCAAAATCAATGAAGGTTCAAGGTCTTCAGTTAGTAGATGAGTTATACATCCGTGCCCGGACGGGAAAAATGTCATACCTCGGTTCGTCGGTACTGGTAGTCGCAACCATTTCAGTGAAGACCCCAGGCAAAGGATTTTTCAGACAGTTACTCTCGAAATTAAAAGAAGCAGCTGAGACAAATAACTACATCTTAAAGGTTGAGAATGTCATCAGCACCGAACTTAGGGAGTTTCTTATCAGAGAGGGTTTTTCATTTCCTGGTGAACGGTGGATGTGCGGTTCCGGCTACTGGGCTCCATCATCACTTAGGCTTAATGACCAATTAAGCACCCTCCCCGTCTAATATGAGGCCGTAAATGTTCATAACCCCTGAAGTTGCTTATGTCTGCGAGCTGTTACATAAATATGATGTACTTCCACTCGAATGTGATGGTCATACTATGGTTGTAAGTTGCCTGCTAGATAGATTCTGTATACCGCACCAGCGCATCGTTGGAGAAGTAACGTTGGCTGGAACTGGCCAGATAATTCGACCTCATCTGTGGATAGAGTATGACGAATACATAATAGATTACCGCCTCCGCATGTGGGCAAGGAAAACCGAAGATAATGTTAGTCTAGTGCCTCATGGCATCTTTATCGAAGATAAAAGTCAGGCAATTTACACTGCTCAAAGAATTGCAAATAAAGCCATGATATCAGACTCGATAATTGATTTTATGACAGATGGGTTATGGACTAAGATTCTCCTAGAAATCCCTGGTAAAAAAAGAATTACATAAAGCAGGAGGATTAAGTTTGTTCATAAAGTTTTTCTTCACTGACACTCAAAGCAAAGATGTCTTTTTCCAAGCACCAATCTTAGAAAATATTTGCTTTTCTACTGACTCAAGTTGGTTCATTAAAAGATGATAGTTGAATCGCCACGGATAATCTAGACACTTCCGAGCCGTTGATAATACTGGTTTTCATATTCTGTCGGTGAAATCTGATCGCTAGAACCATGCCGACGCTTACTGTTATAAAACATTTCGATGTAATCAAAAATATCGCTGCGGGCTTCTTCCCGCGTTCCGTAGATCTTTTTCTTTATCCGTTCGCGTTTCAACAATTGGAAAAAGCTTTCTGCAACCGCATTATCATGGCAGTTACCGCGACGGCTCATGCTGCCCTCCAGGCCGTGTGATTTCAGGAACGACTGCCACTCATGGCTTGTGTACTGACTGCCCTGATCCGAATGAACCAGCACCTGTTTTTGGGGATTACGCCGCCATACAGCCATCAGCAGTGCGTTCAGGACAATGTCCTTTGCCATCCGGGATTGCATGGACCAGCCGATAATTTTGCGTGAGAACAGATCAACAACCACGGCAAGATACAGCCAGCCTTCGTGGGTTCTGATGTAGGTTATATCCGTTACCCAACGCTCATTCGGAGCATCCGGATTGAACTGTCGCTGGAGCCTGTTGGGCGACACGATACTGGCCTCGCCTTTACGTGCCCGCGGGCTCCGGTATCCGACCTGAGCCTTTATCCCGACACGTTTCATCAGTCGCCAGACTCTGTTCACTCCGCACTGTTGCCCGCTGTCCCGCAGATCCAGATGGATTTTACGATAACCATAGACGCATCCCGATTCCAGCCAGAACTGTTTAATCTGTCCTGTCAGTCTCAGGTCTGCCTGATGGCGTTGTGAATGCGGCTGCTGAAGCCAGGCGTAAAAACCACTGGGATGAACATCCAGCACCCGACAGAGCAGGCGAACAGGCCAGCAACAGGTGTTGTCACGGATAAAGGCGTACCTCAGTCGGACAGCTTTGCGAAGTACGCCGCGGCTTTTTTTAATATGTCCCGTTCGTCGGTAACCCGTTTCAGCTCTTTCTGGAGACGGCGGATCTCGGCCTGAACATCTGACTGTTCTTTATTAGTGGAAGAATCCGGACCGTACTTCTTTATCCAGGCGTAAAGGCTGTGGGTGGTGATATCGAGACGTGTTGCAACGCTGGCAACAGAATAACCGCGATCAACAACCTGTTTGACTGCTTCAATTTTAAACTCTTCGGGATAACGCTTACTGCTCATGGGCACCTCTCTTTAAGCCATCTTAAATGACTCTGAGGTGTCTGTTAAACCCGTGGCGATTCAAGTCAGGAGTCTCAGCTCCAATGTTCCCTTCCCACTTTAGAATCAATTCACTTACCTTCCCTTTTAATGTTGCAAGGAGAACAAGCTGTTTCTTCGCGAATACAATCTCTTCCTGATGTATGTTTTTCTTTGCCATTGTAGTGTAGGTTCCATATCCATGTTGATTTATGTTAAGGATTACATTTTATTAACAATATTTTTATTGATTGTAAACACAAATCTCAATGGAATAGCATGAATTAAAGTCATCACGACCATTTTACCTAGTAGTATCAGCATGATAGTAAGTGAAATCAGATTATAAAAAGCAGATAGTCATATCGAACAAAAAGATAATTGAAATAAAACAAAAAACCATCACTGTTAAGTGATGGTTAATGATTTCAATATGGAATTATTTAGTAATCAAACAAAATAACCAGGATTATTAATCAGATCACTTTGTTGAGTACTATGTGCCATTTCAACAAATTCAGACACGCTTGTAATTTCATTGAGTGTGGTGATTGCGAATAATCGAAAAGAAAACTCTTTATTACCTTTTCTTGGGTAGATGTTCAGGAAAAAATTCAACTTTTGACCAACCGGACACATACTTGAAACCGCGGTAATGACTCCAACTTAATGATAGTGTTTTATGTTCAGATAATGCCCGATGACCTTGTCATGCAGCTCCACCGATTTTGAGAACGACAGTGACTTCCGTCCCAGCCTTGCCAGATGTTGTCTCAGATTCAGGTTATGTCGCTCAATGCGCTGAGTGTAACGCTTGCTGATAACGTGCAGCTTTCCCTTCAGGCGGGATTCATACAGCGGCCAGCCATCCGTCATCCATACCACGACCTCAAAGGCCGACAGCAGGCTCAGAAGACGCTCCAGTGTGGCCAGAGTGCGTTCACCGAATACGTGCGCCACAACCGTCTTCCGGAGCCTGTCATACGCGTAAAACAGCCAGCGCTGGCGCGATTTAGCCCCGACGTATCCCCACTGTTCGTCCATTTCCGCGCAGACGATGACGTCACTGCCCGGCTGTATGCGCGAGGTTACCGACTGCGGCCTGAGTTTTTTAAATGGCGGAAAATCGTGTTGAGGCCAACGCCCATAATGCGGGCGGTTGCCCGGCATCCAACGCCATTCATGGCCATATCAATGATTTTCTGGTGCGTACCGGGTTGAGAAGCGGTGTAAGTGAACTGCAGTTGCCATGTTTTACGGCAGTGAGAGCAGAGATAGCGCTGATGTCCGGCGGTGCTTTTGCCGTTACGCACCACCCCGTCAGTAGCTGAACAGGAGGGACAGCTGATAGAAACAGAAGCCACTGGAGCACCTCAAAAACACCATCATACACTAAATCAGTAAGTTGGCAGCATCACCCGCAGCTCATTATGCCCCTGCTTTTGGCAACCTGGCATACTGCTTCAATATCAACTAATTCCAACAGTGGGTTAGTGGGCGTTTCGATCCAGATTAGACCTGTATTCTCTTGAATATGGCGCTCTACTGACGCCAGATCATTAAGATCGACATAACTGAATGTCGTACCTGAAGTTTGTTTACGCAGACGTTCAAACAACCGATAAGTACCGCCATAGACCCCTTTCATTACTAATACATGGGAATCCTTAGGTAGCAATTCCAATATAAGTGCAGTTGCTGCCATACCGGAAGCGGTTGCCGTAGCATAGATACCTCCTTCCAACTCAGCCAAGGCGGTTTCATATGCATATCTTGTCGGGTTACTGCAACGGGAATAACAAAACTCCCCTTCTTCGCCTAAATTTGGCTGAATGAAGGAACTGGCGGTAGTAATCGGTGGAAAAATAGCATTATTGCCCCGGTCAACTTGATCTCCGGCATGGATAACCAGAGTCGCGATCGATTTTGATTTGCTCATTATTTGTCCCTTTAAATTTTAACGATAGCCCGCCGATCATTATTAATAATGACGTTAGGCCACGCGGTTAAACCGTAATATTTATTTACGTGTCATTATACTGATAATTTCTTTATCTGTTTGCCTCATTGGCGATAACACTAATTTACATAAATTATTGATAGAACCTTCAACATCGCAGGAAACAATGCCATCACGCTCCCCTGCAACACTATTTTGTTGCGCCATCAACACCGACTTAAATGCACAGGCGGTAGCGGTAGACACTTTCATGGCACAACTATTTGATGCACCATCGCAAATAATGCCACTAATATCACTGATCATATTACTGACCGCGTAGGAGATAGTTTGAAAATCTTGGGTCAATAACCAACTCATACCTGCCGCCGCCCCCATTGCTGCCGTTGACGCCGCACACAATGCAGACAATCGGGTATAACGCATATGAATTGAGATTGCGGCTAGATGGGCCAACGCTAATGCCCGGGCCAGTGTTTCATCATCTGTATTAAGATGTCGGGCAAGTGTCACTACCGGCATTGTCACGGTAATCCCCTGATTACCAGAGCCATAATTTGACATCGCGGGTAAGGGTGCGCCGCCCATACGGGCATCTGATGCCGCAGTGGTGTTGATCAACATTTGACTCAGTAAGTCAGTGCTGATAAAGCCATTTTTTCTGGCTTGCGACAACGCGCCACTCACGTTCAAACCATAGTTCTTCCTTTGCCCCTCGTCAGAAAGCGCGGTATTAATCTCAGCACTTTTCAGCATAAACATGATGTCTTTAGCGGCGACATCGGTTACAAATTTAAATGCGTCGTTAAGGGAAAATTCGGGTAGTACCCCACTATCATTGGCGGCAATTAGGTCTCGGACTAATATTTGCTTTATATTATTAATATAAACTTCAGTGACATTAGTATGGCTACCTTGAATCACTACCCGGCACTGATCACTAAGACTATATAGCGTAATATCGATAAAAATAAAATCCGTAGCATCTACTGCGTTTAGACACACGTTACCTGATTCATTAAATATATAGGCTTCGGTAATTTGTGTCGCAGTAATATCTTTTAATACTTCTAAATCGGCATCCGCGTTACCACCAATAGCCCCTATTGCCGCCGCAAGAGTGACTCCGCAATAGCTTGTTCCCGGAATAGTGACTCCCATCGCATTTTTATACAGATTCTCCGATATATTCCCCGTTATTTTTAATATCGGTGCGTTGAGATATTTAGCAGCCACTGCGGCAGCATACGCAATAGCAATAGGCTCAGTACAACCTAATGAAAGTTTCACTTCCTTTTTCAACCAATCGAGTAATTGTTGATGTGTTATTTTTTGCATTTGAAGTAATTAATCAGTGATTTGGATTATTTTTATCTTAGGGTTTTACGGGGAGAAATACTTTTCCTATTTTCTTGTTGTTTTTAATGCTTGGAGAATATTGTTCTCTTTAACAAAAAAGATAACCACAGAACAATTTAAATAAAAACATATTAAAAACAATGAAATAGATAACTCAAACACCATTAATCCCTTACTCAATGAGGGTGATGCTGCCAACTTACTGATTTAGTGTATGATGGTGTTTTTGAGGTGCTCCAGTGGCTTCTGTTTCTATCAGCTGTCCCTCCTGTTCAGCTACTGACGGGGTGGTGCGTAACGGCAAAAGCACTGCCGGACATCAGCGCTATCTCTGCTCTCACTGCCGTAAAACATGGCAACTGCAGTTCACTTACACCGCCTCTCAGCCCGGTACGCACCAGAAAATCATTGATATGGCCATGAATGGTGTTGGATGCCGGGCAACCGCCCGCATTATGGGCGTTGGCCTCAACACGATTTTACGTCACTTAAAAAACTCAGGCCGCAGTCGGTAACCTCGCGCATACAGCCGGGCAGTGACGTCATCGTCTGCGCGGAAATGGACGAACAGTGGGGATACGTCGGGGCTAAATCGCGCCAGCGCTGGCTGTTTTACGCGTATGACAGGCTCCGGAAGACGGTTTGCGCACGTATTCGGTGAACGCACTATGGCGACGCTGGGGCGTCTTATGAGCCTGCTGTCACCCTTTGACGTGGTGATATGGATGACGGATGGCTGGCCGCTGTATGAATCCCGCCTGAAGGGAAAGCTGCACGTAATCAGCAAGCGATATACGCAGCGAATTGAGCGGCATAACCTGAATCTGAGGCAGCACCTGGCACGGCTGGGACGGAAGTCGCTGTCGCTCACAAAATCGGTGGAGCTGCATGACAAAGTCATCGGGCATTATCTGAACATAAAACACTATCAATAATTTTGAGTCATTACCCAGTTAGCAATAACCCCCGCTTGCGGGGGCCATACCCACCAGGAGCAAACGCAGAAAGCCCGAGATACTTCCGCTGTACCGGGGGCTGGCGACATTTCAGGCAACACTCATAGTTGACATCCTCCCCGCCCTAAAGGGCGGGGAGGATGTCAATAATAGCAGACCACATCATGATGTCATTCTGACCGACAGATGCCAGAAGCAGAGGATCCATCCCATTTTATAC
The DNA here is from genome assembly GCF_013816515.1 of Citrobacter sp. RHB35-C21. Classification (NCBI taxonomy): domain Bacteria; kingdom Pseudomonadati; phylum Pseudomonadota; class Gammaproteobacteria; order Enterobacterales; family Enterobacteriaceae; genus Citrobacter; species Citrobacter sp. RHB35-C21. The sequence continues at coordinate 41,730 of NZ_CP057148.1, read as the reverse complement.
CTACCTTATAACACTTAGAAAAACAACATGTTAAAAATGTTTATTGGAAACAATTTTATTTCCAATTGTAATGATAACCATTCTCATATTAATATGGCTACGTGATAATTAACTTTTGATGCACTCCGCATGTCTGACCGTGCCACTTCCACAGCTTCCTTAACGTTCGAGTCGCTTTATGGCACCCATCACGGCTGGTTGAAAAGTTGGCTGACGCGCAAACTCCAGTCTGCCTTTGATGCAGATGACATTGCCCAGGACACTTTTTTGCGGGTAATGAGCAGCGAAACGCTCTCGACGATCCGCGATCCTCGCTCTTTCCTGTGCACTATCGCCAAACGCGTGATGGTGGACCTGTTTCGCCGAAACGCGCTGGAAAAAGCGTATCTGGAGATGCTGGCGCTTATGCCGGAGGGGGTAGCGCCTTCACCTGAGGAACGCGAAAGCCAGCTCGAGACCCTACAACTCGTCGACAGCATGCTGGACGGGCTAAACGGAAAAACACGTGAAGCGTTTCTGCTTTCGCAACTGGATGGCCTGACATACAGCGAGATTGCGCACAAACTCGGTGTTTCCGTCAGCTCCGTGAAAAAATACGTGGCGAAAGCCGTCGAGCACTGCCTGCTGTTTCGTCTGGAGCATGGGTTATGAATCCTTCGTTAACCGATTCCCGCCGTCAGGCGCTGCGTTCAGCTTCCCACTGGTATGCCGTGCTAAGCGGCGAGCGCGTCAGCCCACAACAGGAAGCGCGCTGGCAACAGTGGTATGAACAGGATCAGGATAACCAGTGGGCCTGGCAGCAGGTTGAAAACCTGCGCAACCAGCTTGGCGGTGTGCCTGGCGACGTTGCCAGCCGGGCGCTGCACGATACCCGCCTCACCCGCCGTCACGTGATGAAAGGATTACTGCTGTTGCTCGGCGCTGGCGGAGGCTGGCAACTCTGGCAGTCGGAAACCGGCGAAGGTCTGCGGGCAGATTACCGCACCGCCAAAGGCGCAGTCAGCCGTCAGCAACTGGAAGATGGCTCCCTGCTCACGCTGAATACCCAAAGCGCGGCGGATGTGCGTTTTGATGCGCATCAGCGCACCGTCCGGCTCTGGTACGGTGAAATCGCCATTACTACCGCGAAAGATGCGCAGCAACGCCCCTTCCGCGTCCTGACCCGTCAGGGCCAACTCACCGCTTTAGGGACAGAATTTACCGTCCGCCAGCAGGATAATTTCACGCAGCTTGACGTGCAGCAGCACGCCGTGGAAGTGCTTCTCGCCAGTGCCCCCGCGCAAAAACGCATCGTGAACGCTGGTGAAAGCCTGCAGTTCAGCGCCTCTGAGTTTGGCGCAGTGAAACCGCTGGATGACGAGAGTACAAGCTGGACGAAGGGCATCCTGAGCTTCAGCGATAAACCGCTGGGTGAGGTGATAGCCACGCTAAGCCGTTACCGCAACGGCGTGCTGCGCTGCGATCCCGCCGTTGCCGGGCTGCGCCTGAGCGGGACGTTCCCGCTGAAAAATACCGATGCGATCCTGAACGTTATCGCTCAAACGCTTCCCGTTAAAATTCAGTCTATTACGCGGTACTGGATAAACATTTCACCGCTGTAAGAAAAATAATTCTCATTTCGATTGTCCTTTTTACCCTTCTCGTTCGACTCATAGCTGAACACAACAAAAATGATGATGGAGAAGGTATGACGCCGTTACGCGTTTTTCGTAAAACAACACCTTTGGTTAACGCCATTCGCCTGAGCCTGCTGCCGCTGGCCGGTCTCTCGTTTTCCGCTTTTGCTGCACAGGTTGATATCGCACCGGGATCGCTCGACAAAGCGCTCAATCAGTATGCCGCACACAGCGGAATTACCCTCTCGGTTGACGCCAGCCTGACGCGCGGCAAGCAGAGCAACGGCCTGCACGGAGATTACGACGTCGAGAGCGGCCTGCAACAACTGCTGGACGGCAGCGGACTGCAGGTAAAACCGCTGAGAAATAACAGCTGGACGCTGGAGACCGCGCCCGCGCCAAAAGAAGATGCCCTGACCGTGGTCGGCGACTGGCTGGGCGATGCGCGTGAAAACGACGTATTTGAACATGCTGGCGCGCGTGACGTGATCCGCCGTGAGGATTTCGCCAAAACCGGCGCAACCACCATGCGTGAGGTGCTTAACCGCATCCCTGGCGTCAGCGCGCCGGAAAACAACGGCACCGGCAGCCACGACCTGGCGATGAACTTTGGCATCCGGGGCCTGAACCCACGCCTCGCCAGCCGCTCGACCGTCCTGATGGACGGCATCCCCGTCCCCTTTGCCCCTTACGGTCAGCCGCAGCTTTCACTGGCTCCCGTTTCGCTCGGCAACATGGATGCCATTGACGTGGTGCGCGGTGGTGGTGCGGTGCGTTACGGACCGCAGAGCGTGGGCGGCGTGGTGAACTTTGTTACCCGCGCCATTCCGCAGGACTTTGGTATCGAGGCGGGGGTGGAAGGTCAGCTCAGCCCAACCTCTTCACAAAACAACCCGAAAGAGACGCACAACCTGATGGTGGGCGGCACAGCGGACAACGGTTTTGGCACCGCGCTGCTCTACTCCGGCACGCGCGGCAGTGACTGGCGCGAGCACAGCGCCACCCGCATCGACGACCTGATGCTGAAAAGCAAATATGCGCCGAATGAGGTGCACACCTTCAACAGCCTGCTGCAATATTACGATGGTGAAGCCGACATGCCCGGCGGCCTGTCCCGCGCGGATTACGACGCCGATCGCTGGCAATCCACCCGCCCGTATGACCGCTTCTGGGGCCGTCGCAAGCTGGCGAGCCTGGGCTACCAGTTCCAGCCGGACAGCCAGCATAAATTCAACATTCAGGGGTTCTACACCCAAACCCTGCGCAGCGGCTACCTGGAGCAAGGCAAACGCATCACCCTCTCGCCGCGTAACTACTGGGTGCGCGGTATTGAGCCACGCTACAGCCAGAGCTTTATGATCGGCCCTTCCGCGCACGAAGTGGGCGTGGGCTATCGCTATGTGAATGAATCAACGCATGAAATGCGTTACTACACCGCCACCAGCAGCGGGCAGTTGCCGTCCGGCTCAAGCCCTTACGACCGCGACACGCGTTCCGGCACCGAGGCGCACGCCTGGTATCTGGATGACAAAATCGACATCGGCAACTGGACCATCACGCCGGGTATGCGTTTCGAACATATCGAGTCATACCAGAACAACGCCATCAAAGGCACGCACGAAGAGGTGAGCTATAACGCACCGCTTCCGGCGTTGAACGTGCTCTATCACCTGACTGATAGCTGGAATCTTTATGCAAACACTGAAGGCTCGTTCGGCACCGTACAGTACAGCCAGATTGGCAAGGCTGTGCAAAGCGGCAATGTGGAACCGGAAAAAGCGCGAACCTGGGAACTCGGTACCCGCTACGATGACGGCGCGCTGACGGCGGAAATGGGGCTGTTCCTGATTAACTTTAACAATCAGTACGACTCCAACCAGACCAACGACACCGTCACTGCACGTGGCAAAACGCGCCATACCGGGCTGGAAACGCAGGCACGTTACGACCTGGGTACGCTAACGCCAACGCTTGATAACGTTTCCGTCTACGCCAGCTATGCGTATGTGAACGCGGAAATCCGCGAGAAAGGCGACACCTATGGCAATCAGGTGCCATTCTCCCCGAAACATAAAGGCACGCTGGGCGTGGACTACAAGCCGGGCAACTGGACGTTCAATCTGAACAGCGATTTCCAGTCCAGCCAGTTTGCGGATAACGCCAATACGGTGAAAGAGAGCGCCGACGGCAGTACCGGCCGCATTCCCGGCTTCATGCTCTGGGGCGCACGCGTGGCGTATGACTTTGGCCCGCAGATGGCAGATCTGAACCTGGCGTTCGGTGTGAAAAACATCTTCGACCAGGACTACTTCATCCGCTCTTATGACGACAACAACAAAGGCATCTACGCAGGCCAGCCGCGCACGCTGTATATGCAGGGGTCGTTGAAGTTCTGATGTGTTAACGCCCGGCTTGCCGGGCTTTTAGCTGGAATGTGACTATGTTGGCATTTATCCGTTTTCTTTTTGCAGGCCTGCTGCTGGTGATCGGCCACGCCTTTGCCGCCACGGTTCAGGACGAACACGGCACGTTTACACTCGATAAAACGCCACAACGGATTGTGGTGCTGGAACTCTCGTTCGCCGATGCGCTGGCCGCCGTGGACGTCAGCCCGATCGGTATTGCCGACGATAACGATGCAAAACGCATCCTGCCCGAAGTGCGTGCGCACCTGAAACCGTGGCAGTCCGTCGGAACGCGCGCGCAGCCGAGCCTGGAAGCCATTGCTGCCCTGAAACCAGACCTGATCATTGCCGACAGCAGTCGCCATGCGGGGATTTACACCGCCTTGCAGCAAATCGCGCCGGTACTGCTGCTTAAGTCCCGCAACGAAACCTACGCTGAAAATTTGCACTCAGCGGCTATCATCGGCGAAGTGGTAGGTAAAAAACGAGAGATGCAGGCGCGTCTGGAACAACATAAAGAGAAGATGGCGCAGTGGGCCAGCCAGCTTCCCACAGGGACACGCGTGGCCTTTGGCACATCACGCGAACAGCTATTCAACCTGCATACCCAGGAGACCTGGACCGGCAGCGTGCTGGCTTCTCTGGGGCTGAACGTTCCCGCTGCGATGGCGGGCGCGTCCATGCCGTCCATCGGCCTGGAGCAAATGCTGGCGGTCAATCCTGCCTGGCTGCTGGTTGCCCACTATCGCGAAGAGAGCATTGTTAAACGCTGGCAACAAGATCCGCTCTGGCAGATATTAACCGCCGCGCAGAAGCAGCAGGTTGCTTCAGTCGACAGTAACGCCTGGGCGCGGATGCGCGGTATTTTTGCCGCAGAGCGTATTGCCGCTGACACGGTAAAAATCTTCCACCATCAGCCGCTTACCGATGTGAAATGACCGCGCTAAAACACCCGGTGCTGCTGTGGGGGCTTCCCGTTGCAGTACTTATTATTATTTTCTGGCTGAGTCTGTTTTGCTACTCGGCCATTCCTGTTTCCGGAGCAGACGCAATCCGCGCCCTGCTGCCTGGACACACGCCAACGCTACCAGAAGCGCTGGTGCAAAACCTTCGTTTGCCGCGAAGCCTGGTCGCCGTTCTGATCGGCGCAAGCCTGGCGCTCGCGGGCACGCTGCTGCAAACCCTGACCCACAACTCAATGGCCTCTCCTTCACTGCTCGGCATTAACAGCGGCGCGGCGCTGGCTATGGCGCTTACCAGCGCGCTGAGTCCGACGCCGGTTGCAGGCTATTCCCTGTCGTTCATCGCGGCATGCGGGGGCGGCGTGAGCTGGCTGCTGGTCATGACCGCAGGAGGCGGGTTTCGTCATACCCAGGACAGAAACAAACTGATCCTCGCGGGTATCGCGCTGTCGGCCTTTTGTATGGCCCTGACCCGCATCACCCTGCTGCTGGCCGAAGATCATGCTTACGGCATCTTTTACTGGCTGGCAGGCGGAGTGTCCCACGCCCACTGGCAGGATGTCTGGCAGCTCTTGCCGGTGGTGGTCACTGCAGTCCCTGTCGTGTTGCTGCTGGCGAATCAACTGAACCTGCTCAACGTCAGCGACAGTACCGCCCATACGCTGGGAGTGAACCTGCCGAGACTACGTTTGATCATCAATATGTTAGTGCTGCTTCTGGTTGGCGCGTGCGTCAGTGTGGCAGGTCCGGTGGCGTTTATCGGCCTGCTGGTGCCACATCTGGCGCGCTTCTGGGCAGGCTTCGATCAGCGCAACGTACTGCCGGTGAGCATGCTGCTGGGGGCCACGCTGATGCTGATGGCAGATGTACTCGCACGCGCGCTGGCCTTCCCCGGCGATCTGCCCGCAGGCGCAGTGCTGGCGCTGATTGGCAGTCCTTGCTTTGTCTGGCTGGTGAGGAGGCGAGGATGAAAATTGCGCTGGTCATTTTCATCACCCTTGCCCTGGCAGGTTGTGCGCTGTTATCACTCCATATGGGGGTGATCCCCGTGCCGTGGCGCGCGCTGCTGACCGACTGGCAGGACGGACGCGAGCATTATTATGTATTGATGGAGTACCGACTGCCGCGCTTGCTGCTGGCACTGTTTGTCGGTGCAGCCCTCGCCGTGGCGGGCGTGCTGGTACAGGGGATTGTGCGTAACCCGCTAGCATCACCGGATATTCTCGGCATTAACCATGCCGCCAGCCTTGCCTCTGTGGGAGCACTGCTTCTTATGCCATCACTATCCGTGATGGTGCTGCCGCTGCTGGCCTTTGCGGGCGGTATGGCGGGGTTGATCTTGCTGAAGATGCTGGCAAAGACCCACCAGCCGATGAAGCTGGCGCTCACCGGCGTGGCGCTTTCCGCCTGCTGGGCGAGCCTGACGGATTACCTGATGCTCCTGCACCCGCAGGATGTAAACAGTGCCCTGCTGTGGCTGACGGGTAGCTTATGGGGGCGCGACTGGCACTTTGTGAAGATTGCCGTGCCGTTGCTCATTCTGTTTTTGCCGCTGAGCCTGCGCTTTTGTCGCGATCTCGACCTGCTGGCGCTGGGCGATGCACGAGCAGCCACGCTCGGCGTGTCGGTTCAGCGCACCCGGTTCCAGGGGCTGATGCTGGCTGTCGCGATGACAGCAACCGGCGTGGCCGTCTGTGGCCCGATAAGTTTTATTGGTCTCGTCGTGCCGCACATGGTGCGCAGGATCGCCGGCGGGCGTCACCGCTGGCTGATGCCCGTTTCGGCCCTGACGGGCGCGTTGTTGCTGGTCATTGCCGATCTGCTGGCACGAATCATTCATCCGCCGCTGGAGCTTCCGGCAGGCGTGCTGACCGCCATTATCGGCGCACCGTGGTTTGTCTGGCTGCTTGTGAGAATGCGATAAATGAGATTACGTACTGAAAATCTGACCGTCAGCTATGGCGCACAAACCGTGCTGGATGGACTTTCTCTCGCCCTGCCTGCCGGAAAAATCACGGCCCTGCTCGGCCCTAACGGTTGCGGGAAATCGACGCTGTTGAACTGTTTTTCTCGCCTGTTAACACCAGACTCTGGCGAGATATTGCTTGATGAAAAACCCATAGCCGGTTTTTCCGCCCGCCAGCTGGCTCGCCGCCTGGCTTTACTGCCGCAACACCATTTATCCCCCGAGGGGATCACTGTACGGGAACTGGTTTCCTACGGCCGCAGCCCGTGGCTGTCGTTGTGGGGGCGACTCTCCGCGGAAGACAACGAGCGGGTCAACGTGGCAATGAGTCAGACCCGGACGCGCAATCTGGCTGACCGCAGGTTAACCCAGCTTTCCGGCGGCCAGCGCCAGCGTGCGTTTCTGGCGATGGTGCTGGCACAGGATACCCCACTCATTCTTCTTGATGAGCCTACGACCTACCTCGATATCAATCATCAGGTTGAACTGATGCGCCTGATGGTTGAACTCAAAAGGCAGGGGAAAACCGTAGTGACGGTACTCCACGATCTGAATCAGGCCAGCCGCTATTGCGATCATCTGGTGGTACTGGCAAGCGGTCGCGTGATGGCGCAAGGTGCTCCGGAAGCAGTGATGAAACCAGAGCTTCTAAAGACGGTGTTCAGCGTAGAAGCGGAAATCCATCCCGAACCGGTATCTGGCAGACCCATGTGTGTGGTGAAGTAGTCTGGCGAAGTCATAAGGATCATCACAGGACAGATAAAGGAAGTGATAACCACCTGCCAACAGGCACCAAAATCTGGCTGGTTGCCGGTATCACCGACATGCGCAACGGCTTCAATGGTCTCGCCGCAAAGGTGCAGGCGATGCTGAAAGATGACCCGATGTCCGGCCATGTCTTCATCTTCCGGGGCCGCAGCGGCAGTAAGGTCAAACTGCTGTGGTCCACCGGCGACGGGCTGTGCCTGCTGACCAAACGGCTGGAACGCGGCCGCTTCGCCTGGCCCTCTGCCCGCGATGGCAAAGTGTTCCTGACCCCGGCGCAGCTGGCAATGCTTCTGGAAGGCATCGACTGGCGGCAGCCTAAAAGACTGCTTACGTCCCTGACCATGTTGTAGGCCTCTTTATCCTGGTTGTCGTTGAATAAGCCTGGTAAAATGCGGGCTTATGAACAACACCTCCCCCTGACGACATCCTTCTGCTGAAACAGCGCCTGTCCGAACAGGAAGCGCTGAACCGCGCCCTGCTGGAAAAGCAGGCCGACCGGGAGCGCGAAATAGACCATCTGCAGGCGCAGCTGGATAAGCTTCGCCGGATGAACTTCGGCAGTCGTTCTGAATAAATCTCCCGCCGCATCGCGCAGATAGAAGCCGACCTGAACCGGCTTCAGACAGAAAGCGATACGCTGACGGGTCGGGTTGCCGATACGGGCCGGGCCCCGTATCGTTTTAACCCTGAATATTCATCGCAGATATTGTTTCGGGTTTTCCGGTATACCAGCCCTGAACTAGGTAACCGAGGCCAAGAGAACGGACGAATTCAAACTGTCCTGGCGTTTCCACCCCTACAAACACCAGTGGTTTGCCAGTACCACGTAACCCTTTCACCACAGAAACAAGTAGCGCTCGCTTCACCGGGTCATCAATATTGGCAATAAAAATACGGTCTATTTTTATCTCATCGAAATCCAGTACCGTCAGCCATTCAATATGGGGGCCGCTTGGCAAACGGAAAATATCCTACGTTAAGCCTGTTTCTTTAGCTGGCATTACAAAAAGCGAGCGTCTGCATGGTACAGACAGACACCCGAATACGATAAAAATGAGACGAAAAAAACAGGTTACTTAACCCGCTTCCCCGTTTCGTCAATGATCTTTTCGCCGTCCTCTTTGGTAAACGCTCCTTTCTGACCTTCAGGTAGAATATCCAGCACTATTTCTGAAGGGCGGCAAAGACGAGTGCCAAGCGACGTAACGACTACCGGCCGATTAATCAGGATCGGATGTTGAAGCATAAAATCAATCAACTGCTCATCACTGAATTTCTCTTCATCAAGGCCCAGGTGTTCATAAGGCTCAACATTCTTACGCAGCAATGCACGCACCGTAATTCCCATATCTGAAATAAGTTTAATCAGCTCATCACGGGTCGGTGGCGTATCGAGATAATAAATAATGGTCGGTTCGTTACCGCTGTTACGGATCATCTCCAGCGTGTTGCGTGAAGTGCCGCAGGCCGGGTTGTGATAGATGGTAATGTTGCTCATATCTTTATCTCATTACAAAGTGATGGAAAGCCGCAACGCCAGCGCGGCCAGAGTGACAAACAGCACGGGCAGAGTCATGATAATGCCCGTGCGGAAGTAATAACCCCAGGTGATCGTTATATTTTTCTGGGCAAGCACATGCAGCCAAAGCAGGGTTGCCAGACTGCCAATCGGGGTGATTTTCGGGCCTAAATCGCAGCCAAGCACGTTGGCATAAATCATTGCCTCTTTGACGACGCCAGTCGCCGTACTCCCGTCAATCGACAGCGCGCCAATCAGCACCGTCGGCATATTGTTCATCACCGACGACAGGAACGCGGTCAGGAAGCCGGTGCCGAACGTTGCTGCCCATAACCCCTTTTCTGCCAGCAGGTTCAGTACACCAGACAGATACTCCGTGAGCCCGGCATTGCGCAGGCCATAGACCACCAGGTACATGCCCAGCGAAAAAATCACGATCTGCCATGGCGCACTGCGCAGGACTTTCCCTGTGTTGATGCCATGACCTCTTTTCGCCACGATAAACAGTACTGCTGCGCCAGCAGCTGCTATCGCGCTGACAGGGATCCCCAGCGGCTCCAGAACGAAGAAACCGACAAGCAGCAATAACAGGACAATCCAGCCCGCCCTGAACGTTGCCGCATCCTTTATCACACTGGCAGGCGTCTTCAGCAGCGAAACGTCATACGTTGCCGGAATATCCCTGCGGAAGAAGAGATGCAGCATGATCAGCGTGGCCGCAATCGCTGCCGCATCCACGGGGATCATAACGGAGGCGTACTGCGTAAAGCCCAGATCGAAGAAGTCCGCCGAGACGATATTCACCAGGTTAGAAACAATGAGTGGCAGGCTGGCCGTATCTGCAATAAATCCTGCAGCCATGACAAAGGCCAGTGTCGTGCCCTGGCTGAACCCCAGTGCGAGCAGCATCGCAATCACAATCGGCGTCAGGATCAGCGCGGCGCCATCATTGGCGAACAAAGCAGCAACAGCGGCACCGAGCAAGACTATCCAGGTGAACAGCAGGCGGCCACGTCCGTTACCCCAGCGGGAGACGTGCAGTGCGGCCCATTCAAAGAAGCCGGACTCATCGAGCAGCAGGCTGATGATGATGACCGCAATAAATGCCGCTGTCGCGTTCCAGACGATATTCCAGACAACGGGAATATCAGAGATATGGATGACACCGGTTCCCAGCGCCAGCACAGCCCCGATACTCGCGCTCCAGCCAATACTCAGGCCTCTGGGTTGCCAGATCACCAGTACCAGCGTCAGTAAAAATATACTCCCTGCCAAAAGCATCTCAGACCCCATCATATATGATTTTGTAAATATGTTTTCCTGCCTCAGCAGGAGGTGCAGGCTGATTTGTCCAGCCATTCACGTACATCCTCGCGCAGACACTGCCAGGTCGTCGTGATTGTCTCTGCTGCCCACGCCGGAATATGGGGTGACAGACGATAGTGGATCCATTTGCCTTCCCGACGGTCAAGAACCAGATCAGCCTCGCGAAGGATAGCCATATGTCGCGAAATTTTGGGCTGCGATTCGGAGGTGGCAACGCAGATATCGCAGACGCACAATTCTCCGGACTCACGGAGAAGCATGACGATGGCTAGCCGTGTTTCATCCGACAGGATTTTGAAAAGCTGAACAGGTTGTAGCATTTTTCACTCCGTTCCCTTTAGAATACACATATGTTAGATCATATATATTAACTTTAAAATCACCTGTTCTCTCCGGTGGAGAAAAATGGAACAATTTCCAGCCCTGAATACTGACTGTTTTGATCAACATATTGCCGAACGTCTGCACCTGCAGGAGCCCCCACGGATTCTGATCCTGTATGGCTCAGTAAGGGAGCGCTCCTACAGTCGCTTTGCCGCGGAGGAAGCAGGTCGCCTGCTGACGGCGATGGGCGCGGAGGTGAAATTCTTTAACCCCTCCGGTTTACCCCTGCCGGATGATGCCCCGGATACGCACCCTAAAGTCTCCGAGCTACGCGGGCTGGTCAGATGGTGTGACGGGATGGTGTAGAGCTCGCCGGAACGGCACGGGGCTATGAGCGCGGTGATGAAGGCGCAGATCGACTGGATACCGTTGAGTGAAGGCGCGGTTCGTCCTTCGCAGGGCAAGACACTTGCAGTGATGCAGGTTTGCGGCGGTTCGCAGTCCTTCAATGCCGTGAACCAGATGCGCATTCTGGGCCGCTGGATGCGGATGTTCACAATTCCCAACCAGTCCTCGGTGGCGAAAGCCTGGCAGGAATTTGATGAGAACGGAAGGATGAAGCCGTCCTCATGGTACGACCGTATCGTAGATGTCGCAGAGGAGTTGTTTAAAATTACGTTGCTGCTCAGGGGACAAACCAGCTACCTTGCAGATCGCTACAGCGAACGAAAAGAGAGTCATCAGGAACTTTCGTACCGCGTCAATCAGGAAAAAATATAACGCCTTCTGATCGTATAAATACACACCATGAGCGTTTTCACAAAGTCTCCTTCTGCCAGGCAGCGGATAATCTTACATGTGTCTGTCGTTTTCAGAAGACGGCAGACCGGACTAAAACCAGGTAATGCTGTCAACCTGTTGATGACTATTTTAATCTGTAGTCATTCAATCCTTGTAACATCAGGATGATCCTGGTGTCAGTGAAAATACGAAATCAACACGTTGGTATCATTACCCACCTGTGAACTGACGTCGGCATTTTGAATCTCACTTCGGCGTGCCCCCTCCGAATGGCGCAAAACATTTCGTGGTATGGCATGATAGCACCCGAAGAGAGTCAATTCAGGGTGGTAAATGTGAAACCAGTAACGCTATACGATGTCGCAGAGTATGCCGGTGTCTCTTATCAGACCGTTTCCCGCGTGGTGAACCAGGCCAGCCACGTCTCTGCGAAAACGCGGGAAAAGGTGGAAGCGGCGATGGCGCAGCTGAACTACATTCCCAACCGCGTGGCACAACAACTGGCGGGGAAACAGTCGTTGCTGATTGGCGTTGCTACCTCCAGTCTGGCCCTGCACGCGCCGTCGCAAATTGTCGCGGCGATTAAATCTCGCGCCGATCAACTGGGTGCCAGCGTGGTGGTGTCGATGGTAGAACGAAGCGGCGTCGAAGCCTGTAAAGCGGCGGTGCACAATCTTCTCGCGCAACGCGTCAGTGGGCTGATCATTAACTATCCGCTGGATGACCAGGATGCCATTGCTGTGGAAGCTGCCTGCGCTAATGTTCCGGCGTTATTTCTTGATGTCTCTGACCAGACTCCCATCAACAGTATTATTTTCTCCCATGAAGACGGTACGCGACTGGGCGTGGAGCATCTGGTCGCATTGGGTCACCAGCAAATCGCGCTGTTAGCGGGCCCATTAAGTTCTGTCTCGGCGCGTCTGCGTCTGGCGGGCTGGCATAAATATCTCACTCGCAATCAAATTCAGCCGATAGCGGAACGGGAAGGCGACTGGAGTGCCATGTCCGGTTTTCAACAAACCATGCAAATGCTAAATGAGGGCATCGTTCCCACTGCGATGCTGGTTGCCAACGATCAGATGGCGCTGGGCGCAATGCGCGCTATTACCGAGTCCGGGTTGCGCGTTGGTGCGGATATCTCGGTAGTGGGATACGACGATACCGAAGACAGCTCGTGTTATATCCCGCCGTTAACCACCATCAAACAGGATTTTCGCCTGCTGGGGCAAACCAGCGTGGACCGCTTGCTGAAACTCTCTCAGGGCCAGGCGGTGAAGAGCAATCAGCTGTTGCCCGTCTCACTGGTGAAAAGAAAAACCACCCTGGCGCCCAATACGCAAACCACCTCTCCCCGCACGTTGGCCGATTCCTTAATGCAGCTGGCACGACAAGTTTCCCGACTTGAAAGCGGGCAGTGAGCGCAACGCAATTAATGTGAGTCAGCTCACTCATTAGGCACCCCAGGCTTTACACTCTATGTGTCCGGCTCGTATGTTATGCGAAAATGTGAGCGGATAACAATTCACGCAGGATACAACTATGACAATGATTACGGATTCACTGGCCGTCGTATTACAACGTCGTGACTGGGAAAACCCTGGCGTTACCCAACTTAATCGCCTTGCGGCACATCCCCCTTTCGCCAGCTGGCGTAATAGCGAAGAGGCTCGCACCGATCGCCCTTCCCAAGAGTCGCGCAGCCTGAATGGTGAATGGCGCTTTGCCTGGTTTCCGGCACCAGAAGCGGTACCAGAAAGCTGGCTGGAGCGCGATCTTCCTGACGCCGATACTGTCATCGTCCCCTCAAACTGGCAGATGCACGGTTACGATGCGCCTATCTACACCAACGTGACCTATCCCATTGCGGTCAATCCGCCGTATGTTCCCACGGAGAATCCGACGGGTTGTTACTCGCTCACATTTAATGTTGATGAAAGCTGGCTACAGGAAGGCCAGACGCGAATTATTTTTGATGGTGTTAACTCGGCGTTTCATTTGTGGTGCAACGGGCGCTGGGTCGGTTACGGACAGGACAGTCGTTTGCCGTCTGAATTTGACCTGAGCGCATTTTTACACGCCGGAGAAAACCGCCTCGCGGTGATGGTGCTGCGCTGGAGTGACGGCAGTTATCTGGAAGATCAGGATATGTGGCGGATGAGCGGCATTTTCCGTGACGTCTCGTTGCTGCATAAACCGAGCACGCAAATCAGCGATTTCCATGTAGCCACTCACTTTAATGATGATTTCAGCCGCGCTGTACTGGAGGCAGACGTTCAGATGTACGGCGAGCTGCGCGATGAGCTGCGGGTGACGGTTTCTTTGTGGCAGGGTGAAACGCAGGTCGCCAGCGGCACCGCGCCTTTCGGCGGTGAAATTATCGATGAGCGTGGTGGTTATGCCGAACACGTCACCCTACGTCTGAACGTCGAAAACCCGAAACTGTGGAGCGCCGAAATCCCGAATCTCTATCGTGCGGTGGTTGAACTGCACACCGCCGACGGCACGCTGATTGAAGCAGAAGCCTGCGATGTCGGTTTCCGCGAGGTGCGGATTGAAAATGGTCTGCTGCTGCTGAACGGCAAGCCGTTGCTGATTCGCGGCGTTAACCGTCACGAGCATCATCCTCTGCATGGTCAGGTCATGGATGAGCAGACGATGGTGCAGGATATCCTGCTGATGAAGCAGAACAACTTTAACGCCGTGCGCTGTTCGCATTATCCGAACCATCCGCTGTGGTACACGCTGTGCGACCACTACGGCCTGTATGTGGTGGATGAAGCCAACATTGAAACCCACGGCATGGTGCCAATGAATCGTCTGACCGATGATCCGCGCTGGCTACCCGCGATGAGCGAACGCGTAACGCGAATGGTGCAGCGCGATCGTAATCACCCGAGTGTGATCATCTGGTCGCTGGGGAATGAATCAGGCCACGGCGCTAATCACGACGCACTCTATCGCTGGATCAAATCTGTCGATCCTTCCCGCCCGGTACAGTATGAAGGCGGCGGAGCCGACACCTTCGCAACCGATATTATTTGCCCGATGTACGCGCGCGTGGATGAAGACCAGCCCTTCCCGGCTGTGCCGAAATGGTCCATCAAAAAATGGCTTTCGTTGCCTGGAGAGACGCGCCCGCTGATCCTTTGCGAATACGCCCACGCGATGGGTAACAGTCTTGGCGGCTTCGCTAAATACTGGCAGGCGTTTCGTCAGTACCCCCGTTTACAGGGCGGCTTCGTCTGGGACTGGGTGGATCAGTCGCTGATTAAATATGATGAAAATGGCAATCCGTGGTCGGCTTACGGCGGTGATTTTGGCGATACGCCGAATGATCGCCAGTTCTGCATGAACGGTCTGGTCTTTGCCGACCGCACGCCGCATCCGGCGCTGACGGAAGCAAAACACCAGCAGCAGTTTTTCCAGTTCAGTTTATCCGGGCGAACCATCGAAGTGACCAGCGAATACCTGTTCCGTCATAGCGATAACGAGCTCCTGCACTGGATGGTGGCGCTGGATGGCAAGCCGCTGGCAAGCGGTGAAGTGCCTCTGGATGTCGCTCCACAAGGTAAACAGTTGATTGAACTGCCTGGACTACCGCAGCCGAAGAGCGCCGGACAACTCTGGCTAACGGTTCACGTAGTGCAACCGAACGCGACCACATGGTCAGCAGCCGGACACATCAGCGCCTGGCAGCAGTGGCGTCTGGCGGAAAACCTCAGCGTGACACTCCCCTCCGCGCCCCACGCCATCCCGCAACTGACCACCAGCGAAACGGATTTTTGCATCGAGCTGGATAATAAGCGTTGGCAATTTAACCGCCAGTCAGGCTTTCTTTCACAGATGTGGATTGGCGATAAAAAACAACTGCTGACGCCGCTGCGCGATCAGTTCACCCGCGCACCGCTGGATAACGACATTGGCGTAAGTGAAGCGACCCGCATTGACCCTAACGCCTGGGTCGAACGCTGGAAGGCGGCGGGCCATTACCAGGCCGAAGCAGCGTTGTTGCAGTGCACGGCAGATACGCTTGCCGACGCGGTGCTGATTACCACGGTCCACGCGTGGCAGCATCAGGGGAAAACCTTATTTATCAGCCGGAAAACCTACCGGATTGATGGAAGTGGTCAAATGGCGATTACCGTTGATGTTGAAGTGGCGAGCAATACGCCACATCCGGCGCGGATTGGCCTGACCTGCCAGCTGGCGCAGGTAGCAGAGCGGGTAAACTGGCTCGGATTAGGGCCGCAAGAAAACTATCCCGACCGCCTTACTGCGGCCTGTTTTGACCGCTGGGATCTGCCATTGTCAGACATGTATACCCCGTACGTCTTCCCGAGCGAAAACGGTCTGCGCTGCGGGACGCGCGAATTGAATTATGGCCCACACCAGTGGCGCGGCGACTTCCAGTTCAACATCAGCCGCTACAGTCAACAGCAACTGATGGAAACCAGCCATCGCCATCTGCTGCACGCGGAAGAAGGCACATGGCTGAATATCGACGGTTTCCATATGGGGATTGGTGGCGACGACTCCTGGAGCCCGTCAGTGTCGGCGGAATTCCAGCTTAGCGCCGGTAGCTACCATTACCAGTTGCTCTGGTGTCAAAAATAATAATAACCGGGCGGGCCATGTCTGCCCGTATTTCGCGTAAGGAAATCCATTATGTACTATTTAAAAAACACAAACTTTTGGATGTTCGGTTTATTCTTTTTCTTTTACTTTTTTATCATGGGAGCCTACTTCCCGTTTTTCCCGATTTGGCTACATGACATCAACCATATCAGCAAAAGTGATACGGGTATTATTTTTGCCGCTATTTCTCTGTTCTCGCTATTATTCCAACCGCTGTTTGGTCTGCTTTCTGACAAACTCGGGCTGCGCAAATACCTGCTGTGGATTATTACCGGCATGTTAGTGATGTTTGCGCCGTTCTTTATTTTTATCTTCGGGCCACTGTTACAATACAACATTTTAGTAGGATCGATTGTTGGTGGTATTTATCTAGGCTTTTGTTTTAACGCCGGTGCGCCAGCAGTAGAGGCATTTATCGAGAAAGTCAGCCGTCGCAGTAATTTCGAATATGGTCGCGCGCGGATGTTTGGCTGTGTTGGCTGGGCGCTGTGTGCCTCGATTGTCGGCATCATGTTCACCATCAATAATCAGTTTGTTTTCTGGCTGGGTTCTGGCTGTGCATTCATCCTCGCCGTTTTACTCTTTTTCGCCAAAACGGATGCGCCCTCTTCTGCCACGGTTGCCAATGCGGTAGGTGCCAACCATTCGGCATTTAGCCTTAAGCTGGCGCTGGAACTGTTCAGACAGCCAAAACTGTGGTTTTTGTCACTGTATGTTATTGGCGTTTCCTGCACCTACGATGTTTTTGACCAACAGTTTGCTAATTTCTTTACTTCGTTCTTTGCTACCGGTGAACAGGGTACGCGGGTATTTGGCTACGTAACGACAATGGGCGAATTACTTAACGCCTCGATTATGTTTTTTGCGCCACTGATCATTAATCGCATCGGTGGGAAAAACGCCCTGCTGCTGGCTGGCACTATTATGTCAGTACGTATTATTGGCTCATCGTTCGCTACCTCAGCACTGGAAGTGGTTATTCTGAAAACGCTGCATATGTTTGAAGTACCGTTCCTGCTGGTGGGCTGCTTTAAATATATTACCAGCCAGTTTGAAGTGCGTTTTTCAGCGACGATTTATCTGGTCTGTTTCTGCTTCTTTAAGCAACTGGCGATGATTTTTATGTCTATTCTGGCGGGCAATATGTATGAAAGCATCGGTTTCCAGGGCGCTTACCTGGTGCTGGGTCTGGTGGCGCTGGGCTTCACCTTAATTTCCGTGTTCACGCTTAGCGGCCCCGGCCCACTTTCTCTGCTGCGTCGCCAGGTGAATGAAGTCGCTTAAGAAATTAATGTCGGATACGGCGCGAGCGCCTTATCCGACCAACTTATCAGGACGGAATGTTAAAAATGAACATGTCGATGACAGAAAAAATAAAAGCAGGCAAGCTATTTACCGATATGTGCGAAGGGGTAATGACTCCAACTTACTGATAGTGTTTTATGTTCAGATAATGCCCGATGACTTTGTCATGCAGCTCCACCGATTTTGAGAACGACAGTGACTTCCGTCCCAGCCTTGCCAGATGTTGTCTCAGATTCAGGTTATGTCGCTCAATGCGCTGAGTGTAACGCTTGCTGATAACGCGCAGCTTTCCCTTCAGGCGGGATTCATACAGCGGCCAGGCATCCGTCATCCATACCACGACCTCAAAGGCCGACAGCAGGCCCAGAAGACGCTCCAGCGTGGCCAGAGTGCGTTCACCGAATACGTGCGCCACAACCGTCCTCCGTATCCTGTCATACGCGTAAAACAGCCAGCGCTGACGTGATTTAGCACCGACGTAGCCCCACTGTTCGTCCATTTCAGCGCAGACAATCACATCACTGCCCGGTTGTATGCGCGAGGTTACCGACTGCGGCCTGAGTTTTTAAGTGACGTAAAACCGTGTTGAGGCCAACGCCCATAATGCGTGCACTGGCGCGACATCCGACGCCATTCATGGCCATATCAATGATTTTCTGATGCGTACCGGGTTGAGAAGCGGTGTAAGTGAACTGTAGCTGCCATGTTTTACGGCAGTGAGAGCAGAGATAGCGCTGATGTCCGGCAGTACTTTTACCGTTACGCACCACGCCTTCAGTAGCTGAACAGGAGGGACAGCTGATAGAAACAGAAGCCACTGGAGCACCTCAAAAACACCATCATACACTAAATCAGTAAGTTGGCACCATTACCGTGGAAGGCTTTTTATAATCAGGGAGGGGCTTAGCCCCTCCTTTTTTTAACAGTGACGGGGACTGCTAAAAATGAATGATGGCAGGCGGGATTTCACAGTAAAGGATGGATTATGTGTGATTTATGCAGGGCGGATGAGAATTACTTCCATACGGCAGAATGCGTGTATGACCAGCTGGTCAGTGAATACCCCGTGATGTGGCTGCGGGACTCGACCCGGATCGGGGCCTGCTACACCCTTCGTGAACTGCTGTCGCCGGAAGGGATGGTGCTGGCCATACAGAACTCTCTCCCGATGAAGGGGTGGCGGCTTCGCATGCGTTACAACGAAGCCATTGACGAAGAAATTAACCCACAGCATGGTGACTGTATTGAACTGCCCTCCAGAGCGGATGCCCTGCAGGCTTTCGTGGGGTCAGGGTCATTACCACAATTACTGAAAACCGATAATGGCTCTGAATTTGCAGGGAAAATGCTGGACAAATGGGTATATGAACGAGGGATCCGTATAGACTTCTCACGCCCGGGAACACCGACGGACAATGCCACTGTGGAGTCGTTTAATGGCAGGCTGCGGCAGGAATGTCTGAACGAGAACTGGTTCATGTCCCTGGAGGATGCACGGTGCAAAATCGAGGCCTGGCGCATACACTATAATCAGAGACGTCCCCATTCAGCGCTGGGCTGGATGACGCCATCTGAATTTGCCGAGAAGTCTGTCGGTTGCAAGAATATTCAGCCAACATGAGGCCGGTTATTCCTGATTATGACTGGAGCATATTCGGGGTCAGGGTCAGGCTATTAACCACTATGATAAACAGGAGTCTCAATAATGGGTGCAATTTACAAAGGACTACAGTTCAAAACAGCGCTGGAAGCACGATGGGCAGCCTTTTTTGACCTTGCTGGTTGGGAATGGCATGTGAATCCTGCATGCGTTGGTGACTGGTCTCCCGATTTCTGGGTCAGTTTTCCGTGCGATCACTCGGAATGTCATCGCCACACTTTACTTATAGCAGTATTATCTATTGATAATATTAAAGGTTTTGATTATCACCCAAGCTTAAAGCATGCTTTCTCTATCGAAGAGGATCCTCAGAGGATTCATAAATTTGTTGAGGCAGGTGCCGCTTTTGGTAGTAATCCAGATGTAACCACTTGGCAATCAGCTCACGGCTCCGGCGGCGGAACGCACAATGTTCCATTCTTCGTGCCAGACGCCAGTGAGCTGTGGCGAAGGACTGAAAACTTAGTGCTTCGCCAATCGGTTTAATGATACTTAAACTTGAGGAAGTAACGAATTCAGTGCGTGCCTGATGGGGATGCTCCCTATCCGACTCACTAGTTTATGGTGATAAGAATCATACATATTTAATTATAAAAAGAAAGGAAATAAAATATGAATAGAGATCAATTTTCCATATCATTAAGTAACTTAAAAAAATCTGACTGGGAACGATTTGAAGAATTAAGCTCTAGTTTTTTATCGGTTGAATTTGCAGGATTAAGAACCATGGCTTCACCATCTGGTGATGGAGGTCGAGATTCTGAAATATTTAATCCTAATGGTGTTTCTCATATTGCAATTCAATATTCTGTTACTGATAATTATGAAGATAAAATAAAAAGAACCGTAAAAAAATTAAAGGATAATTTCAAGGAGGTTACTCTTGTTATATACTGCACAAATATAGTAATTGGTGCGAAAGGCGATAAGATAAAAGCAGCCTGCATGTTGGATAATATTTACTTGGATATACGAGATGCAAACTGGTTTTTAGAAAGATTTGAGTCTGATGAAGTTTATTCAGTAGCAGCTAAAAGGCTTTTTGATGCCGTGGGAAGGCCAGTTTTAGAAGATTTAAAATTAATTGAAACTGAACCTAATAAGTTAAGCAGCGTTGAAGCTAAGGCTGCTTTAACGTTTCTTGGTTTGCAATGGAGCAATGAGGATAATGGTAAGGGATTAACAAAAATAGCGTTTGAGTCTTTAGTTAGAGCTGCGTTAAGAAATACAAACAGCAGTAACAGAATGAAAAGAGTTGACATTCATAAAACTATTATGAATTATCTACCAACAACAAACAAAGAAGATATTGTAAAGTATGCTGATGCTGCATTGTCAAAACTGGTAAATAAAACGGATAAGAAAAACTCAATTGTTAAAATTTGGGATAAGGATGATGAGTTTTGCTTGTCCTATGAGGAAATACAGAGGATAGAGATTAACTTAGAGAAAAATAAGGTTGAAGAGAGTATTTTTAATAAAGAGGTTAGTGCATTAATCGTTAATGAGGTGTCAGATGGAGATGTAAGTGATGATACTATTGAATTTTTAACAGTTAAGATATTAAAAGTGTTAGATAGATTTCTATTTAATTCAGGAGAGGAATTTGCTTTATCTGTGATAAAAGAAAGTATCATTGTGAAAAATGAAAGTGAGCTTAAAAATTGTATTTTTGAAGAGATAGATCAAGAGGGTTTTAACCTTCCTGACTTTCCTGATATAGCTCTAAATGTAATTTCACACATATTAAACTCTAGGTCTAGAGTAATAATTCAGCATTTAAAGAAAGCTTCTGACATATATACATTATTTTCATTTTTGAAAGAAACGCCTGATATTCAAAAGGTTACAAGGAAAATATTTAGTTATGGAACTATTTGGTTGGATACCACGATTGTACTCCCTCTTTTGGTTGAATCAATTTACAAAGATGAAAAAACAAAAAAATTCACTGAAACCTTACTTCTTTTAAATGATAGTGGAATTAAATTAAAAGTAACTGAAGGTGTTGTAGATGAAATAATACAGCATATCAATTTGTCGAAGCATTGTTCTCGAACTTTAACTTCAGAATGGAGCGGTAGAATTCCATTTTTATATTATCATTATCTTGAGGAAGGGCATAACCCATCGGATTTTTCTTCTTTCATCGAGTTGTTTCATGGTGAAGAAAGAAAGTTCGACGATATGACAGATTATTTGAATAGATTTTTTAAAATTCAAGTTGAGTCATTGTATGATGCTAGTCAGGAAGTTGATGAAGATGTACGATTTTCTATAGAGTCAATGTGGAGAAGAGCACATGAAACCAGAAGATCAAATGTTAATTCAGATAGAAAAACAGAGCCCCACGTAACTGATATTTTAATTAGAAATGATGTTGAAAATTACCTTGGGGTTATTGGGAAGAGAAGAAAGGAAACCTCTTCTGAATTAGGTTATAAACACTGGTGGTTGACAACAGATAAATTGGCTTGGATGATAAGACGTGATATCAGAGAGAAAATTAAAAACCCTCCGTCTTCTCCATTGATGTCATTAAATTTTATATCAGTAATGCTTTCATTTAGTACCATTAGGCATAATATAAAAAAAGATGACAGGAGAACTTTACCTTTGTTTTTCAATATCGACTCTACATATTACATGCCTAAAGATTTAATTGATATTGCAAATGAAGTCAGAATGAATAATAAAGATAAACCTGAGCATATTATAAGACGAAAGGTTAGAGATGCTTGTGATCATATGAAGAGGCGATATGGTAAGTATGCATCTTCTGGTAATGATATAATGAATGAAATTTTGGATGTCAAATGAAAATGAGTCAATTATATGTATTAGTATGATTACCTAGGCCGTGAGCTGGGCACTCATCTGATAACGACATTTTGGCTCAGTTTCCGTCAGGCCTGCCGGAGTGTGAACTTGAGCAGAACGGTTTCAGTGTGCTCAGCGCTTTTGTGTCGAACATGGGCATTTGATGCATGACTTACGGTTGTAATAATTGTCTCGTTTCGGGTGTTTAAGATTTCCATGAATTAATAATACACAAAATCTTAAAAGAGTGTTATTTTTACACTTTCTGCATTCCCTGTAAAATCTGTATTACGGGTTGTGTTATAACCGGAAATTGAAAAAGCCGCATATGCGGCTTTTTTTTACGGTAAGTAAAACCAGATGGCATCAGGTTTTACTTAGCCATGAACCGTAAACTTCCCTGCGTCGCTCGAATGCCTCCCGTCCTCCCTCCATCACTGAAATAATGTGCTGTTGTACAAGAGGGGCATCCACGCCTCCACCGGCAGCCTGGATCTTTCCGTCTGAGTATTCACAGGCACAGACATTCTCTGCATCTCCCAGCACTGGAATATTGGCATTGTGAGTGGCAAAGATAAATTGCGTACGGGGTTTCATCGCCCGGATGATTTTAATCACGTCGTCATAAATTGTCTGATTGTCCAGGTCGTCTTCGGGCTGATCGATGATCACCACATCATTATCCTGCTGATTCAGAACAAACAGCATTAAAGCTGAGGCGCGCTGACCCAGCGAATGTTGTTCAAGGGGTTTGCCCCGGAATTCAATGGAGTAGGTATTAGGTATTTGCCAGGCAATCAGCGATTCAATCTGCTGTTTCAGATACTCGCTGAATGTCTCTGCAGAGCCGCTGATAATCCCCGGGAGTTTGTCCCTGTTCAGCCAGAGTTCACCAAAGTCTCTGAAGGTGTCAGCCACGGTCTGGTAGGTACTTTCCCGCAGCCGGCTGCCGGTAAAGGCCTCTTTCAGAACGGCCTGCATGGCTTTTTTGTCGTTTGCAAAAGACGCCACGATCTTCAGGGGCGAGTCGGCCTGGCTGATGCCGGCCAACACGGCTTCAATTTCCTTATATTCTTCCACCCACAGTTCATACAATCGGCTCAGCGCCTCTGTAAGACTTTTCTCCAGTAACGCCTGACTGCTTTCAGCCCGGGTCAGCTCGTCAATTTTCTGTTCCGCAAGTTCCAGCTCGGCCTTCAGCTTCAGAAAGTCAGCCGGATCGGCTTTTTCCACACCTGCCAGCCGCAGCTCTTCAGCCAGGCCACGCTCTATTTCGGCAAATTCCTCCGTCAGCGCCAGCTTTTTCTCCAGAAAAGCCTGCTGCTTCGTATCGAGTTCTGTGAGGAGCCGGCGGGCGCCGTCTACGATGGTGTTCAGGGAACCGAGGTGGGCCGTGAAGCGATCATATCCCGCACAGTAATCATCAATGTCTTCCTGGTTATGCGCTGACTCATATTTCTGCTCCTGCTTCAGCCCATCGAGAGTTTCCCTGATCCCGTCCTGCAGACTGTCCAGCGCCCGGGTTGCCCGTTCAGTGGTACTGCTGAGATAGCGCTCATCCCGTCCGAAGGTGGTCTGACGCGCCAGTTTTTCTTCCATACCGTGCTGGGAATAAAAGCGCAGGCGGAACTGTGCATCCTTCTCTTTCGCCTGCCATTCGGCGAGTGTTTCTCCTGATGTTTTCAGACGACGATACTCGCGTAACCTGTCGAGGACGACTTCATTCTGCTGCCGGATTTTGTTCCGCACGGCGGCCAGACGCTCCCCGACCAGTTTTTCAATCAGGTCGTATTCAAATCCCGCGCCGGTATTGGAGAGATCTTTCTGGCCAAAATACACCGGCTTGTGCAGAACCGTTTCCCGGAGCGCGACACCTTGCGTGGGCTGACCGTCAAAAATGACCTGCGGCTCCTGGCCGAAAATGCGAGTTATCTGATAGGCCCGCCCGAGACGGCACACGGCGTCTACGGTAATTTTCCCTCCGCTTTTGAGTAAATTACTGACCAGATTTTCTTTGTAATCGCGGTCAGAAGCCTTCTCACCAAACGGAATGTCCAGGGCATAACGGATCCCTTCAAGTATGGAGGATTTGCCGCTGCCGCGGATCCCAATCAGGGTGTTCAGTTCCGGAGATAATTTCACCACGGTTCCACCGAGCGAACCGGCTCCCTCGAATGCTATCTGGCGGATATGGCTGTGGATCAGAGCCGGTTTCTCCACGCTTACGCGATGGGGAAAATCTTGGAGCGCAAAGCGGACAGCTTCAAAACTGTAATGACCCAGTTTCAGATAGCTGGCGGCTTTTCTGGCACCAATATGATCCAGCGTTTTGGCATCGCATCCCTGGACTTCAGCAGGATAGCGCTTACCGAGCACGCCATGAATTTTGACCCGCAGGTCATGGGTCATCACCTTCTGAAATCCCGACACGCGCCGGCGGATGAGCTCGTTATCAAAAAGCTCCCCGATCCTGCCAGGGCTCAGCCCACCCCATAACCCGTTATGGGCCTCCACGTGGGCAAACACAATAAAGTAATCCCGTTCGTACCGGTCAAGGCGCTGGATGGTCTGTGTGATATTTTCTGTTGAACGGGCATTTTCGTTCTCAAAATTATCAACGCCCGCAAACGTGGCCGTCAGGAAACTTTCAATATGGTTTGTCTGCTGCGGATTGATGAACCACTCATCAGCAAACACCACGAGCGTGTGCACACCGGACTGGCCATCATTAACGGACAGCTCCACGCCGGGAAGCAGTTCCATGCCTTCACGGCGCGCGGCTTTACGCAGTGCCTTAAACTCGCCGGGATCAAATTTATTGTGATTGGTGATCACACCGACGCCCACTTCCGCCCCTTTAAGGGCACTGACGTAGTCGCGAATATATCTGTCGGATTCTCCGGCATAGCGAAATTCCTTATCTGCCCGGGTATGCAGGTGAAAATCCACCTTGACCCAGCAGGATCCATTCTCAAATACGGGATACATTCCTGATACCTTTATTAAGACGCTGATGAATGCCCGGAGGCTTAATAATATCATTTATAGTAGGGCGATCGCGTTCCGGCTTCATTTTATTTCCGTCACCGGTTAATCAATCTTTGATCTGAATCCCGGCCGCATTTAACTGGTGACGAATGAGCGCGGTCGGCATATTTTTCAGATGTGCGGAATTCAGCAACAGAAGATGATGATTATTGCACCCTGAACAATAGTGCCTATGTGGCAACAATAATAAATGATTATTGCTATTTTTGTATTAATTCCCTTCTTTTCACTCGCAGATCCGATTTCTGTGAGTCCCGGATCTGCTTTCCGGCCTCCGGCGCGCTGCGGCCCGGCAACACAAGATGTAGCGGTGTTCTCAGCTGGCTGTGACGCTATATGTTGTGTCCTTCCCCTGCCCCGTGACCGGCCGCTCACCACCATAAAAGGGCGATATGGTTATTTCGTGTGCGTGGTACACTTCCGGAAATCCGTTAAATTATAGAAAGTTGGATCAGGTGAAAACGGGGACCCGGTAATTTAACTACGTGGTTATATGGCTGCTTGTTATCAGGTGAGAAATAATCACGGCTTGGAAAATAATCCGTCATGATGATGAGAAGAGTTAATGTCGTGAAACTGGTTGTGGCGAGTGACTATTTGTCAGCTAAACACAAAGGAGTTCAGAATGGGACGTTCAATACCGGTGAAGATTGGTCAGAAGGAATTTGCATCAAAACAGAAAGCCCGCGGCTATTACATGGATCAACGACCTGACGTGAAAGCTGTCGGGATCATTTCAGAAGGTGACTATTTTGAAGAGCTGAAGGAACTGTTCACCCTCTATTGTGACAGTTGTCCGGGCTGGGAACTGAACGGTCGTCTGATTAAACATTTTACGGTTCAGAATGAACCTCGTTTTACGAATGGCCGCTGGGTGTCACATCCCTGCTATAAGGTCCAGCTGAGCAACGGTGAGCTGAGACCGTTTTCGGTTGAAAAGGCAATAGACGCCATCGTAAAAGCAGCTGCAGCTGATCAACAGAAATAGAAGGCGGGATTTCTCATATGAAAGACATGATGATTGATATTGAAGCGGAACGATTTAATGAATGGCTTGAGGAAAATTACCCGGATATTGTCCCTGAGTCTGAAGCATGGGAGGAGGCCGCGAACCTGTATTACTGGGAGCAGGAGGCGCTTGCTGATCAGGCTCAGTGGGATCATGAACATGGACTGTTCGTGGTTTCCCTGAACGATGTTCATCAGCGTCACCGGCACGCAAGACAGGAGCTGCAGAAGCTACATGCCCTGCTCGACAGAGAGCAGCCAGAACTGGTGTACAGGATGTCTTTCGTCCATGCAGTGACTGTCATGGAAGCATACCTGATGTACTGCGCCAGGGCTCTGCTGGAACATGACTGGCCTCTTAAACGCTTCAGGGATGAATATTACCTGAATTCAGAACGCGTCAAAAAAAACAAAAAGCAGTCTGTGCGTGAGATGGAACTTGATATGTTCAGGCCCGCCGCACGCAATTATGTTTCCCGAATGACGTTTCATAACGTTAAAACCATTGAGCGCTATTTCAGCGCCGTGCTGCATACTCCGCCCGTCTGGCCGGTTAAGCCGCTGGACATTATTGCAGACTGGCGAAACGACCTTGTGCACCGTAACGGGGTGGATGAGCATGATGTGCCAAGAGGTATATCAGCGCAGCAGCTACAGAATGCTCTTCAGAGAGTGTCTGACCTTATAGAGGCAGCACACCGTTCCCTGTGCCAGGAGGTGGACTATTTCGGAAACTGGCGTAGTGAGGAAAACCGGGAAATCATTGCTTCAGCGCTGAACATATCAACAGACAGAGATGTATCCTGATAACTGGAATCATTATACTCGTACTGCAGACAGTCTCGGTTGCTCAGTAGCCGGTGGTCATCGATTACCCTGCCGTGCTGGCGGTGGAAGTGAGCTTACTACGGCCCGGATCTTTAGCACAAAATGCTGCTGTCGAAGCTCTGGAACACTGGTGCGCGCATTAACCAGGCGCTGAGCGATAGGCCAAGAGTGCCAATTTTGCCCGTCAGTTTTCCCGTAACTATGCTCTTTCTAACGTAACTCTTTACACCATTTGTAAGAAGTTCAATGAAGTCGCTGGTAATGACTCCAACTTATTGATAGTGTTTTATGTTCAGATAATGCCCGATGACTTTGTCATGCAGCTCCACCGATTTTGAGAACGACAGCGACTTCCGTCCCAGCCGTGCCAGGTGCTGCCTCAGATTCAGGTTATGCCGCTCAATTCGTTGCGTATATCGCTTGCTGATTACGTGCAGCTTTCCCTTCAGGCGGGATTCATACAGCGGCCAGCCATCCGTCATCCATATCACCACGTCAAAGGGTGACAGCAGGCTCATAAGACGCCCCAGCGTCGCCATAGTGCGTTCACCGAATACGTGCGCAACAACCGTCTTCCGGAGCCTGTCATACGCGTAAAACAGCCAGCGCTGGCGCGATTTAGCCCCGACGTATCCCCACTGTTCGTCCATTTCCGCGCAGACGATGACGTCACTGCCCGGCTGTATGCGCGAGGTTACCGACTGCGGCCTGAGTTTTTTAAATGGCGGAAAATCGTGTTGAGGCCAACGCCCATAATGCGGGCGGTTGCCCGGCATCCAACGCCATTCATGGCCATATCAATGATTTTCTGGTGCGTACCGGGTTGAGAAGCGGTGTAAGTGAACTGCAGTTGCCATGTTTTACGGCAGTGAGAGCAGAGATAGCGCTGATGTCCGGCAGTGCTTTTGCCGTTACGCACCACCCCGTCAGTAGCTGAACAGGAGGGACAGCTGATAGAAACAGAAGCCACTGGAGCACCTCAAAAACACCATCATACACTAAATCAGTAAGTTGGCAGCATCACCTTGGAGATGAACATATAAACCGTGTTATTATTGACATGCTGACAATACCCTCAACGCATATAGTAATAATTGCCTACGGCGATCCACTCGGTAGAATTATGCGCTTTGTAAACGAAAGTGGAAGAAAAGCTCAAATATCTTTATTACTTGGTGACCACTTTGGAGATATCAAGAATTTAGTGGATTTTTATCTTCCTAAAGCAGCGATAGACAGATCATCAATTCGTATGGCAGAACTATTGAAATCAAGGGGTTTATATCGTACAACAATTTCAAATAATAGCGAGGATGCTGAATGAACTCATTTCCGATTGAACAAGGTGAGCAACTCAGGGTCGGCACTGTAGATTTTGTTTCACCTAATGAAATTAGAGCAATATTAGAGATTGACTCACCTGATACTGTTGCTTTGAATGCAGGAACGCCTAGAAACTTTCCAAGAGTAAACAGTTATGTATTAATATCATGTGATAATGGTTACTTAGTTGGGCAAATAGAGTGGCTTGCTGTAGAACATTCGCCTTATCCAAAACAAAGAGATGTTCAAGAATTTGGTTTAGTAAATCTACCATTCCCCCGAAAAAAAATAAGTTTGAATCCGGTGGGAATGCTTAAACGTTTGTCCAAAGATGGTACTGATTATTTCAGATTTCAACGAGGTTCTGAATCGTTTCCTTCTATTGGGGCTGCTATTTTACTACCGACAGATTTACAACTTAGATCAATAGTCGAATCTGGAAATAATAGGCGAGTGATCATTGGACAAAGTCCACTTGCGAACAATGCAAATGTAGCTGTAGATCCTGATAGATTATTTGGTCGTCATATAGCAGTGCTCGGAAATACTGGTAGCGGTAAGTCTTGCTCTGTATCTGGATTAATCCAGTGGTCACTCGAATCTGCATTGGAATCACAAATAAAACCAAATGCCAGATTTATCATCCTAGACCCCAACGGCGAGTATGCACGTGCTTTGGGGCCAACGACGAAATTTAAAGGTAGAGTATTTAAGGTTGAGGCTGAAGGCAGTGAAAACCAATTACAAGTACCCTCATGGTTTTGGAATAGTTCGGAGTGGGCATCATTCACGCAAGCAAGTCCTAAAGCACAACTTCCATTACTAAAACGCTCCTTGAGAGCAATGAGAAATGAAGAATTTGATTTACAAAAGAATATAGATATAGAAGTTAAAAAATACCTAGGTACAATTTTGGTTTCTTTAAAAGCGGATAAATCTAAAGGAGCAGCGGCACTTAATGATTTCCCTGGAGCCAAAAATCTTTTGGCTAAAATTAATATTTGGCGTCAGAGTCTGGAAGAATACAAAGCGAGATTAACTACACCATGCCCTGAGCTAGATAAATTAATCATCTCTATTCAAGATTTTTGTGGGCAAAGAGAAGGCAGATATCCAGATTACAATGCTAAAGTTAGCGCAGTTGATAACATCATAAATGGAGTGTTATCTTCATTTCAGAGCCTTGGAGGCGATGAGTGTGAACTCCTTCCTAAAAACGAGGATATCCCCGTCCCTTTTGACGGAAATAATTTAGTCTCCTATTTAGAGGCGTTAGCACAAGAAAATGGTAGCGAGCAATATGTTGAATATCTAGTAGCTAGAATACGCACAATGCTTGCGGATACAAGAATGAAACCCATAACCAATGACTCAGAGCATAGAGTTGACTTGGCTAATTGGTTAGAAACATATATTGGGAAAGATGGTGATGGTGATAGCTGCGTTTCAATTATTGATCTTTCTTTAGTACCAACTGAAATTACTCATCTTGTGACAGCTGTCATTTCAAGAATTATTTTTGAATCATTGCAACGTTATAGACGACTATATAACAAATCTTTACCTACGGTACTTGTTGCTGAAGAAGCACATACATTTATTAAACGGTATCGTGAGGACAGTGAAAATCAGGATGTCGCAGCTGTTTGCTGTCAAGTATTTGAGAAAATTGCACGAGAAGGCAGGAAATTTGGTCTCGGTATGGTTATTTCTTCGCAACGACCATCAGAATTATCACCTACAGTTTTATCTCAATGTAATACTTTTCTTCTGCATCGAATTAGCAATGACAAAGATCAGGAGCAAGTTCATAAAATGGTACCCGACAATTTGCGAGGATTACTCCGTGAATTGCCTTCATTGCCATCTCAACATGCAATACTGATGGGCTGGGCATCTGAACTTCCTGTCTTAGTTAAAATGAAAAATTTGACGAAAGAGCAGCAACCCCATTCTGATGACCCTGATTTCTGGGATGTTTGGACAAGAAAGGATGCTGATGGGAAATTGGTCGAGAGAACGGCCAATTGGGAAGCTGTTGTAAAGGAATGGCAACAAAATTGAACTGAAGTAGGATGTGAAAACGGGAGGGCAGATCGGAATTGAAGGAACTTTATGCAATCAATCTACTTGGTATTGCGTTCCATCGACCATCAGCCCCATGATCATTGGAGTAGCTGTAAATGCAGCACCTAATAATTAAAATAAAACAATAGGTTAACCTATTAACGTGGTTTTTTACATCGTTGGCCCTCAAACCCCTAAAATCAGAAAAGTATCTTTCCAGACCTGTCAAATGGAAGCATTAACAAATCAGTTAACAAAACGGACAATATAGTAAAAAGTGGCTGGTAAGCATACTAACCACCTGATAGGCAGGTAGCAGCATAAAAGGGGAACCGAGTAATGAAAGGCTGTATCACCCGAAAAAGGTGTTTTCAGAGATGCACTATATGATGGAATAACAAGTTTTTGCAGATACTACCGGCGTAGAGGATGTCCCGAACACCTATAGCTGGAGTATCGATATTCACGGCATAATACGAATAAACCGAATGGGATATAAATATGGCAATTATTTTGGGTGTTTTATTTGTGATAACATTAACACTTAGCATCTATCAGTTGCGGAAGATAAGAAGACTATCATCCCGAATTAACACATTGGAATCCGTTATCCTGGGTGAACGGACGGGAAAGACAATTCCTTATGAATCGTTGCACCTTCTCAATATTTTGAGATTACAGGCACGACAATGGACTAGTTCGGAGGAAAATCCCGCTTTATTAACTATCCGGCCAGTTTGTATTGAACTGCTGGATGATTATATGTCTAAACTTTTAGCTTCTATTCCAGAATTGAATTTGATGATAGAACCTCGTCCTTCATATGCATCGCTATACAGTATCAATTCTGTAATGTTCTACATCGATAGTGAGAAACATGAAAAGTTGCCTATTCGCTTTCATTGCGCCAATCAAGACCTGGCAGAGCGCATTGCAAACTTGTTGCTATCGAAGGGCATTGAAGCTCGCGCAGCGATTGAAATGTCACACGTAGATTAGCCTGATATAAATAGATGGGCATTCTGTCCGGGTTGTTTATGCAGCCCTGTTTACAATGCACTGAATAAAACGGACAGCAATAACATAAGCCGTTAGCAAAAATCCCTCAATCAGAACCGTGGAAACAGCGACAGTCGTAAAATCCGTTGTTAGCTTGATCGCTGCTACTATCACCAGTCCGCCAAAAAGAATGCAGCGGGTAGCGATAGTTTCACGTTGAAACCAGCTAAAGAAAGCGCCCGCGATAATGACCAGGGAACAGTAAATCGAAAAAAGAAGTGTCATCATATTCTGTTATCCTATCTAACACAGAAAAAACTGGCCCGAAGCTTTTGAAACATATATGGAAATCAATCAGAGCACGTCTAACGAGCACGGTCTTATATATTCAATAACTATACATGTTGCTTATCATCATAAATGGATTTGGTATAGAGTGGCCAAAGAAAAAGGTAACAACAGTGGCAAGGACAACACAGGCTAACAATATCCACTCAAACTTTTCTGGAATGAATAATACCCGGATGGAACCTGCTGCGATAGTGCCACCAACTAAACCACCAATCAACGCTTCAGAAATTGTTGATAGTTCCATAAATTAAGTCTCCTGGTGTTTGGAGGGCTTCGGGAAGTTGCACCAGCTTATTCGCCAGACGCGTCCACTCACGTTAATAATAAAATCTGTCAGAAAACAACTCTACCAGAACCGTTGAAACTTCGATAAAAAAAGGACGCTGTTTTGAGGGCGTTTTCTATGCAAGTTATTTACAATGTTTCAGGCAATTACTTCACTACCGTAAGTTTTCGTTCGACAAACATTCAGATCCCATAGTTTGCGCTGGAACTGACCTATGTGGACGAGATCTGCTGTAGGTCTGTAGGGATTGGGGGCCATAGAGTAAATCTGGCATTTTTAGCTATAAAGTAATGATTGGGCTACACGTATGTAGGTTTTAAGGTTATGTTATCTCTGCCTCGTAATTCTGCGAGCACCTCATTAGGGAATAATATGAGTAACTTAAACCACATGGATAGAACCGTAACACAATACGTAAACACTAAAGTATTAGTGGCGCGTTTAGTACATCTTAGCGCCACTATCAGAAAGCTTGAATCCTACCAATCGTCATCTTGGGCAGATAGAGCTCTCCATGATTTATATGCAGAACTTCAGCGAATTTGGCCACAGGTGGAAGAGTATTATACTCAGATGCCAACATACCAAATGGAACGTGAGTTTTACGCTGAACTCGTGCAAATAAAGATAAAGGCTGAAGAGTACCTACGTAGAACTAAGCAGGAACAATAAAACAATTCGTTTTTGGGGAGCCCGGTGGGCTCCTTTTTTGTGATGGTTCAATCCGGTGACGTGGGGTTACCGAGCTGGCGCATTCCCACGATTCGCACCTGATGGATTACCGGTTTTACTTGGTCAGTTCTAACCGGCGCTGATAACGCTCCCAGCGCATGACGAGATTCGCCGGGTCTATCGGACGGCAAAGCCCGGTAATCACATGGCCATCGTATTGCTGCAAATCGGGATCTTCGGCC
The DNA here is from genome assembly GCF_013816515.1 of Citrobacter sp. RHB35-C21. Classification (NCBI taxonomy): domain Bacteria; kingdom Pseudomonadati; phylum Pseudomonadota; class Gammaproteobacteria; order Enterobacterales; family Enterobacteriaceae; genus Citrobacter; species Citrobacter sp. RHB35-C21. The sequence goes on along the minus strand of NZ_CP057148.1, from coordinate 8,799 downwards.
TGCGCGACAGGGTCAACGTGGACGGTCAACGTCTCCGGGCAAATGGCAAGGACGTTGTCGTCAAACAGCCGGTGCAGATTGAATCGCCACGGATAATCTAGACACTTCCGAGCCGTTGATAATACTGGTTTTCATATTCTGTCGGTGACATCTGTTCGCTAGAACCATGCCGACGCTTACTGTTATAAAACATTTCGATGTAATCAAAAATATCACTGCGGGCTTCTTCCCGCGTTCCGTAGATCTTTTTCTTTATCCGTTCACGTTTCAACAACTGGAAAAAACTTTCTGCAACCGCATTATCATGGCAGTTACCGCGACGGCTCATGCTACCCTCCAGGCCGTGTGATTTCAGGAACGACTGCCACTCATGGCTTGTGTACTGACTGCCCTGATCCGAATGAACCAGCACCTGTTTTTCGGGATTACGCCGCCATACAGCCATCAGCAGTGCGTTCAGGACAATGTCCTTTGTCATCCGGGATTGCATGGACCAGCCGATAATTTTGCGTGAGAACAGATCAACAACAACGGCAAGATACAGCCAGCCTTCGTGGGTCCTGATGTAGGTTATGTCCGTTACCCAACGCTCATCAGGAGCATCCGGATTGAACTGTCGCTGGAGCCTGTTGGGTGACACGATACTGGCCTCGCCTTTACGTGCCCGCGGGCTTCGGTATCCGACCTGAGCCTTTATTCCGACACGTTTCATCAGTCTCCAGACTCTGTTTACTCCGCACTGTTGCCCGCTGTCACGCAGATCCAGATGGATTTTGCGATAACCATAGACGCATCCCGATTCCAGCCAGAACTGTTTAATCTGTCCTGTCAGTCTCAGGTCTGCCTGATGGCGTTGTGAATGCGGCTGCTGAAGCCAGGCGTAAAAACCACTGGGATGAACATCCAGCACCCGACAGAGCAGGCGAACAGGCCAGCAACAGGAGTTGTCACGGATAAAGGCGTACCTCAGTCGGACAGCTTTGCGAAGTACGCCGCGGCTTTTTTTAATATGTCCCGTTCGTCGGTAACCCGTTTCAGCTCTTTCTGGAGACGGCGGATCTCGGCCTGAGCATCTGACTGTTCTTTATTAGTGGAAGAATCCGGACCGTACTTCTTTATCCAGGCATAAAGGCTGTGGGTGGTGATATCGAGACGTGTTGCAACGCTGGCAACAGAATAACCGCGATCAACAACCTGTTTGACTGCTTCAGTTTTAAACTCTTCGGGATAACGCTTACCGCTCATGGGCACCTCTCTTTAAGCCATCTTAAATGACTCTGAGGTGTCTGTTAAACCCGTGGCGATTCAGATCGATACGAAGCAGCAAGCCATTACTCCAGTGATCCAGACCACCAGCACTATGCTCTACCAGGTGTGCGGCCTCTGTCCTGCGGCGTAAGCTTGCTCCTGTAATCACGCAGCGGTCGTTACAGTTTCGACGGACGGTAGCAGCGAAATCAGCCTGATCCGGCCTGGTCACCACGCAGGTTGTAGAGCCTTCACGTTTAGGGTGCGCCAGGGGCGCAACAGACGGTTCCTGCATGGAGACGCGGGATTGTTCAACTTCGACGGAGATCAGGGCTGGCTGGGGTGCTGGCTGCGATTCTCGCACTACATCGTGCGTAATGCCGTTGGTTTCCGCTTCTTTAAGCTTTCCGACCTGGCTTGCTGCGGCCAGCGCACGGTCACGCGCTTCCTGCTTTTCTTCCTTCGTCCATTTACGTTTGGCAGGTTCGTGTGTGGGAGCCGGGAGATTATCTGGTTCATTGACCGGCACAGGGTCAACCATCTTTTTGCCTTGCATTGACTCAGCCATAAACCGGCGAGCCAGCACATCAGCGCGTAGTCCCGTATCGCGATGCTCATAAAGATAGGTGCGAAATTCCGTCACACGTCCGCCCACCAGCTTAATGGCCTCACTCATTCCGGCCTTGTTGATGGAAGCGCTACTGGTTTTCAGGTTGGGCAAACCGTACTGACGTGGGTTTTCTTTCTGGGTGCTTTCAGCGCCGGTCAGACGGCTCTCTCTGATTTTTCCATTATGCCGGGTCGGTGAATCGCCATTCGGATGTTCAGGAGATCGCCAGGTGTCTGCGGGAGGCGTATACGTTGTACCGTTCTTCTGGGCCATGTAGGCGAGCACTTCCCGCATATCAACACGGGTCTTTTTGCGCTCGGCAATACCTTCATCAATCTGACGTTCAAGATCCGCTCGCTTCTCTTTGTGCAGGCGGCGCGATTCCAGTACGGTTTCGTTATCATTCAGGCGTTCTACTATCTCACCGGTATTTAAATTCTGGTTTGCCAGTTCGCGCACCATGCTCAGCACTAAATCGCCCATTGGATGCCGGGTTGTGATACCCAGGCGCTCAAACGCCCGGTTGGTGATCTCGTTTCTGCGGGTTTGATTGGCCAGTTCCGTGATCTTCTTCAGGCGCTCGATTTCGGCAAGCTGTGCCCGCTTCATCAATTCGCTGCCGGTTAGCATGGCAACAATCTGAACCTGACTCTCACCCTTCAGTAAGTGCTCGGTGATGAATGTAGAAAGAGCTGCCCGCCCACCGTGATTTTTAGGGATACCCAGCGTGGCCAGAATGTCTCTCTTTAGAATATTACGCAGGTTAGCGGCCTTTTTTTCCGCTTCATGTTTGGCCTGCATGTCCCGGCTATGCTGCTTACGTTCGGCCCGGGTTTTCTTCACCTTCACTTTCGTCGTCACTACTCTTTACCTGGCAGGGCATCATCATCATTGATACCGGTCGCGGAGGCCTGCGGTCGTTACCTATCCCCCGCCGCTGGCCGCACATTTGATGGCGAGAGTATACCTGCTCTGTCGGCAGCGCGTCTTTTCTTGTCTTCATATATGCAAAATTAGTCCAACATACAAATGCGATCAGGGTCAACACCCCCGCGTCCACCCTGCAAAGCGCCCTTGACCTTTATACCCACTGAAACCCTCGCGCCCCCGGCCCCTCTTTTTTTTCTCTTTTTTTCTCTCTTTTTCTCATATTTTCTCGCATGGCTCATCCAGCGACCGGAGTCCCTATGTGGGGTTTGCAGGAACCGGACGGAAAGACCGGCACGGCCCGGTTGCCGCAGGCGGGGGAAATGGCCAGACCGGGCACGGCGGTTTCTTTTTAAAATGGTGGGCCCGGGCAGAATGGTTACCCCGGGCACGGGCCCGATCCTGAAAACGACACGGAGGTTTCAGGTACGGCTCCCCTTTCTGCCCCAAGCGAAGCGCAGGGGCAGAAAGGGGAAGTTTATTTGTATGTTGGACTAATAGAGGGTGATTTACGTGAATTCTGCCCGGGTTTTCCCGGCGATTATCCCGGAATCCATCACCGATATTCTTCCCTTTATCCTAATACCGGTGATGGCCACCGGCACAAAATGCAGGGTGTTCCGGCCCGGCGAAGATGCGGCCGCAAACCAGCACGAAAGTGTCGGTCGGAAAAAGGTGAAGCCAATGCTGGTGGCCGCACGGAATTCAGGCGGGCACTCGACGTTACTCACCCACGACTCCGGGTTAACGGTTCGACTCCGGGTAGCCTGGCCCGGGTGAAGCCCGGGGCAGGCTACCCTGTTTTTGTATGTTGGACTATTTTGACGGGTACTGGAGCAAACCACTCTGCCACACGATATGGCATTTAGTTACCGCTCTTGCGGTTCATGGATGAAATAGTCGGTTCTGTCAGGAGGGAGTCAGGGAAATGTGAAGAACCGAAATGGCCACGCTGAAAGATCATGTAGCCAGTTCAGATAAGCAAATTGAGTTAACGCCCTCGCTCATACCGCACCAGCTCTTCAGGTTTAGACAACCACTCTGTAATCTGGTGATCATGCATTGACGTATCGTATTCAAAGTCTGGCGGATAATACATATCGCCAACAAACCACTCTTCCTGCTTTAATTCATCCTCATCTATATCACAACCGCTATCAAGCCAGTCCCATCGGCCTCTTTTGTTAAAAATCACTCTCCCATTCGGCATAAAAGCTCCTTATTCAGTCAGATGGTTACGGTCTCGATATCTCGATGCCAGGTTAACATCGTTCACCAGTTTTACCACGGCTGGACGTTCGGCTTCAGTCCAGGAATCAGGCTGATAGTACACCCGCAGCGATTATCATCAAACTACTTCGCCTCTCAATCCCGCGCTCTCAAATTTCTGTTATGCATCATGCCAGAGTACAATATGAGGACACTATCGCCGGAATATTACCGACCGCCCCGACGATTAACGTTACCGGCCTAAGCTGAGGAAAATGGTTCTATGAAGTCATTTCTGATCAAAATGTCAAACGCGCATAACGAACACATCCGGGAAGTCGCTTCCGTGGATGAAGCTATTCGTATCGCATCCGAAAGAGCAAATGAAGGTTTCTGGCTTCCACCCAGCCGGGTCTGCGAAATGAGCAAGGAACATGAAGGCCGGTATACAGTCGGTGATGATGGCTGGTTCCGCCCCATCGAGCTGGCGGTTCCAGTCGAAATAGAAGAAGTGAAGTCGTCCTACGGGAACGGTGGTTACGACATGATTTCCGTAGGCAAATGGATCCAGACTCAATCAGGCTGGCAACCGTCACCGGCTGTCTGACTCTCCTTTTGTTTCGGTGGGGCTAGAGTGCCCCACTATTCTTCCGCTTTACGCTCGCGTTTTTCTTTGTCGCACTTCACTTTTTCATAAGCCTTGCCAAACCACTTAGGCTCTTTTCCCATCCCCGAATAAGATAGTCCTTCCGGCAGACTCTTCCAGAACACCGTTATCGCCTCGGCAAATTCTCTAAACTGTTCCTCGGAAACTTCAAGTTCTTCGTGGCGAGCTGGTCTCTCTTGCGGATAACCTTCGCATTGCCATACTGAGTAGTACTCCGGGTGAGCATTAACCAGTTTCTGGTGGGCATCACCATCTCCATGTTTATAAACGTTGACAACCTGATGACATGCACTGATTAACGGGAAACATGGCATGTTTCGTACTTCAATACCCAGCCATTCCATCAAATCCATAAGCCTCGGAAAACTGAGGTTCCAGATCAAATCTGATATCACAACCATGTCGAGCCACCGCCAGCTTCTGGCCTCCCGGATAAGCAGATCTCGTAATGCCTTGTCAAACTGGTGGTACATCCCAGCGGTCAGGGAAAGCGTGACCGTGACTTTCATTTCCCGCAACGCAACCCAGTGGCAAGCTTCAATCTGTTCAATATTCTCGTATACGTCACTTTCGTCGTGGTAATCAGGATTGAACCAGTCTCCAGCTGACTCTATAAATGACTCGCCTTTCTTTGTCGCTTCACTCCTGATCTCCACATCACTGAACTGCGACAGCAAACGTTCCTGCGCTTGTTCAGCGTAAAAAAGATGCGGGTTAAGCACCCACGGTCGGTCAATTGCCGCAAAGAAAAAGATGTTCCATCTCGGGTCGATAATTTCTTTTTCAGCATCAACAGCTGGCGCTGATACACTGCGGTTTGATTGTTTTTTTCTACCCATACCACTATCCAAATTAAAAACAGACGAAAAAAAACCGTCCAGCTGGACGGTTAATATCAAAATATCCTTCAGAAGTCTGACACGGGTCAGGCGCTAACCCGGGCAGTCGCTACTCACTAATTAAACCCCGCATAGGGGAAAACAATATTTTGATACTCCGACAACGCACCCCGCGATGGGGGAAGGTATGTCAGGCCAGTCTAACAAACCCAAAGCTCGTTGCAACCGCCAATCAGTGACTTAATCCTGGCAATCCTGATCATCAGTTTCAGTTCCGCAACTTAAGTAATCCATATTTAAAAACATTTTGTTCCCCGAGCCTGCCAATGCAGACAGACCTGAGATTTTACAGATCACGACAATCGACGGTACGCGTTTATAAATCTCGATTTCGCTTTCCCAACTTGACGCAAGATACCTTTCAAGCTGAAGTTCAGGGGTTACATCAACAGGTTGAATTCTGACCACAAAACCGTCTTTTCGCCCCTCATTGCGAAGAGATGTTAGCTGTTTTATCTCTGCATCGTTGAGTGTGGAAAATTTACGGCCATTAAGAATATGAGAGCAAAAATTGAAGCCAGTGATATGAGATGAGCCACCAGTTATCGATTCCAAAATGCTTGCATATTAGCTATCTGGGGGTTAGGCTCGCCTGTTTGCGGAGTGGATTCACATAATTCAAGGAGTCTTTCCAATTCCGATTTGGAATCACCCATACCCAATTCATTGCAAGGAAAAACATTGTGATTATTATTCATGAAAACTCCGTAGCATTAGATTTGAAGGCTAGTTTTCAACACTATGGGATCCCGAAATAAGTTCTCCCCCCCGCTCCCGGTAAGCTTTCGTTAATACCGCATAACTTTCTGAATTAACATGCTCATCAACCCCCGAACAAATCAGCCGGTTCGTCGGTGCTTCAAAAGCGTGGCGTTCGTATTTTTCGACCACGCGACAATCTTCCGACCATCTCTTGCCGAGCAACAAATCATTTGTGGTAATTGATGGAAACATCATCAATGCAAAAATTCCCCCAAGACAGCCTATTGGCACGAGCCACATGCAAACGATCTTGTTTTCGGAGCGTACAAATTTCAACCCGATGGTAGCGCCTATGATAGTCACGACAAATACCACCAGCAGAATTTTTAAGGGTAAAATCAGATCTGCGGCATAAATTAGCATTAATCATATCTCCTTAACTTTTCAATATTTAGTTCCTTCAAAAAGCCATCCATACTTTCCTTCATCTGGATGATCTGTCTTGTAGTTTATCTGGCAAGTGGTGAACTGACGCATCCATTCTCGTGACCTAAAAAATTTCCCACGAGGAAGTTTATCGCCAGGTAAGCATTGTTCAGCCCATTCGACAAAAGCAGGACAAACCCCCTTAAAGTGAGGAATAACAACTTGCGTGGCTTCTTTACGCATTACTGCTGACTGAATGGTTTTGGGATCAATCGTCATGGCTTCACAGGCTAACCCGACTTCACAAACATTTCTATTCTGCTGATGTTCTGTCATAGCGCCTTCCAGTTGAAGTTAAGTAGGGTCAGTTTGGATTTGAAAATTGTTGTACGGTAAGCCTGTTCTTGAACCTGCTTCGTGATCTTATGCCCGTTTGATGGCCACGGACTGACGCAAAAGTGCAAGAACGTCACTGACACTCATATCCCACGCATCCGCCTGCCGTTTCAGAATAAATGCCCCTACTTCCATTCTTTGGGCATGGTTCAACATATGCGTCAGCATATCCCCACCATGAGAAAAGTTTATCCCGCAGCCGGATGCACCATTGTTGATGAGCGTAAAACCTTTGTTTTTATCGGTTCCGTGAAAGTTTGCCCTCATCTCCTTTTCCAGCCCGAACAATACCGCGCAACATTGAGTTAATTCATAGCGATTCAGCTGGATGACGCGCTTAAGCTCCCATTGGGCTTCTTTTGCGCCATCAGCAATCGGAGCCATAGTGATGTTCACCGTGGGAAACGCATCCTTACCAGGCGAAACCACATATTGAAAATCAAGAGCAGTACGTTTTGCGCCCGTTTGCCGGTCTGCATAAAGCTTCAGCTGCTTACCAAATGTCGAAGTCATAACTATCCTCCAGAACTTAATTTACCCTGGTCATTCCAGCCGACAAAAGATTGTCGGGTTGTTTTCTACAGGCCTTCCCTCTCAATCCCACCGGGTATATTTTCCCCTTCCCTCTCGTTCCCACCGGCGATAAAAACTGTGCAGATTAAAAAAGTATCTTTTTGGGATTAGGCGAACAGCAGTAATTATAAAGAGGAGTGTTATTTTCTTTATTTTTCATGGTAATACAAGTTGTATTCAATAGAGGCCTGACGCGCCCCATCAGCTTTTCAGATGTAAATGGGACTATTTATCCTTTAGCGACTACAAAATCACGGGTGGGTTTGAGAGGGAAACGTCAACTTAGTGTTTTTGACCGGTGGGAATGAGACAGCACATTCCCGGAACCGGGCAAAAAGACGTTTCAAACATCAGGAACCTGTTAGTTTGGGATTCCGATCCGTGATCTGAATGGTGGGTACGCTGGTGTCCACCAGGTAGTAAAATTTCAGGTAACCGATGCTGGCAAGCACATCGAGAGCAGTTCGCATTTTCCGGTTCTGTTCGGCAATGCGCCCATTGAGCAGTAAACGCTGTCGAAGTCTGTCAAAGGTGATCGGGGCTGGATGTTGAGGTAGCGCTTCAAAAAATGTATAGAGCGCCTGAGCCGTTTCATTCCTGGTAAGTAGCTCCAGGGGTTTCTTCCGCAACAGAGTAAGATGATCTGAACGGTACAAATCCCAGAGTCGTTCGTCGGCTTCCAGGATGATGTAATCACTTTCACCATCAAATTCCGCCTCTTTCAGCAACCCGGCTACTTTGAACTTGGTGATCCCCGGGTTCTTCTCAAACCGAATGCTTTTTGAGCGAATCTTCGTCAACGAATCGGCTATCTCATTGCGCAGTTTCGTGCTGTAGCGTTTTGATGGGTAGCCGCAGAGTTTGGCAAATTCACTAAAGGGCATTTTAATCCGGTTACCTTTCAGCGCATCAGGCGATACGCTGAAGGAATGGACGATTGCTGTCCAGCACCGGAAGTCCTGGAAATAATTCAGCATCGGGCCGGTGATCTTTATGTCCGTGTACCCTTCCTGTTTTGCAATTTCCAGACTGGATAGCGCTTCCGTCACGTTTAGCGTGACCGTTGCCTCTGTTCGGCAACTGGGAGTAAAAACGCCCAGGCGGAGCAGTGATACAGGTTGTACTGATGAATTTTTTGTCAC